>CAVDLK010000102.1:0-4527 GCA_963609745.1 Erysipelotrichaceae bacterium
AATTATAGAAATAAATTCTTATTTAGATGCTTATAGAAAATTAAATAATACTTATAAAGATTGTGTACCAATAATAAGCAATGATGGTTTTATATTATCTTATACTGATATCAATAGTTATAATAATGATTTAAATGATTTAGATAATCTAAAATTATATTTTTATGATTTAGGATATCGTAAAAATATAATTATGAAAACTAAGGATGTTGAAAATATAGTAGAGGAATTAGAACCTTTACCACAGGTTAGTAAACAAGAATATAAGCCACAAAATGTAGAGGGTGAGAAGCATTATTATAAACAAAAGAAGGTTTATACTGAATTAACTATTGATGATTTAGTTGATAATTTATTTAGTGTTAAATTTACTGGTGAAATATTTAAGATAGATGAAAAAGTAACTAAAACTGGTATTACAATTCAAACAATATACGTTAAAGATGATAATAATGCAACGATAGTTAAAGTAGTAGAAGGTAGAAGATTTACTAAACAAATAATGGCAGAAAATAAAGTAGGTAGAACTGCTATATTTTATGGTAATTATCGTTTTGATAATTATATGAATGATTATTTATTTGAACCTGATCAAATAGAATTTATTGAAAGTATAGATAAGATTATTGATGATGCAAAGAATAAACGTGTAGAATTACATGCCCATACCAAATTATCAGAAATGGATGGTGTATCTTTCCCTAAAGATGTTGTAAAGGCTGCTTATAAGATGGGACATAAGGCAGTGGCTATTACAGATCATGCCTGTGTTCAAGCCTACCATGAAGCTTTTATGACTTATAAAGACTTAAAGAAGGCTAATCCTGATAACTTTGATTTTAAAGTATTATATGGTTGTGAATTAAATATGGTATATCCTAATTTGGATATTGTTTATAACTCTAATGATAATTTATTATCTGAACAAGAATATGTGGTATTTGACTTAGAAACTACTGGTTTAAGTAGTAGGCATGACTATATTATTGAATTTGGTGCTGTATTAATGTATCGAGGAATGGTAAAAGAGGTTAAAGACTTTTTTATCAAACCACCAATTGCCTTATCTAGTAATATTAAACAATTAACTAATATTAGTGATGAACAAGTTAATAGTGGCAAACCATTTGCGGAATGTAAAGATGAAATATTAAACTTTGTTAAAGGAAGGGTATTAGTAGCACATAATGCTTCCTTTGACTATGGTTTTTTAAATGAAGAGTTACAAAGGATTGGTTTAAATAAATTAGACAATCCGGTTATTGATACTTTGGCTCTCGCTAAATCAATGTTTAATAAACGTTCATATTCTTTAGGTAGTGTTTGTAAACAATATGGAGTTAATTATGATGAAGAAGTAGCTCATAGAGCTAATTATGATGCGGAAGTATTGGCTCAATCATTTAACTTGATGTTAAAACAATTACAAAAGGAAAATATCAATACATTAAATGATTTAGCGAATCATCAAGGTGAAGATGCTTTTAGTAAAAATAGGGCATATCATACAACGGTATTATGTAAGAATAAAAAGGGTTTAAAGGATTTATATAAATTAATATCTAAATCTCATACAGAAACTATTTCAATGAAAGATTCGGGGGTAGGTGAACCTAGAGTTTTAAAACAAGATCTAGAGAGTCGTAGAGAGAATCTATTAATTGGTAGTGCTTGTATGAATGGCGAAGTATTTGAACTAGCTCATACTAGAGGAAAAGATGAATTAGCCAAGGCCATATCTTTCTATGATTATATTGAGTTACAACCATTAGGTAATTATTCTTTCTTAGTAGAAGATAGAGAATCTTTTACTTGGGATAGTTTAAAACAATATCAATTAGATATTATTGATGAAGCAAAAAGACAAAATAAGATAATTGTTGCTACAGGCGATGTACATTATGTTGGTAAGGATGAAAAGATATTAAGAGATGTCTATATCTGTGCTCAAGGAATAGGTGGGGTATTCCATCCTTTATATATCTATGATGAAAAGAAGAGACAAAAACAAGTTACACCAGACCAACACTTCTTTAATACTAAGGAGATGTTAGAGGCATTTAAATGGTTAAATGATGATGAACTTGTTAATGATATAGTAATTAATAATACTAATAAGATTGCTGAAATGTGTGAAGCAATTGAGCCATTTGACTATGTTTTACATCCGCCATTTTTACCGGATGCAATAAAGATTGCTAGAAGATGTAATATCTATGAAGAACCATTCTTAGATACTGATGAGGTTATATCGGCAGATGAATATTTAACTCGTTTAGTTTGGTTTACAGCCCATAGTAGATATGGAAAAGATTTAGATCCAATTATTGAAAAAAGAATTGAAAAAGAATTAGGTGCCATTATTTCTAATGGTTATGGAGTTATATATTATGTTTGCCACTTAATGGTTAAACGTTCTAATGATGATGGCTATATCGTTGGTTCTAGAGGCTCTGTAGGCTCTTCTATAGTTGCGACATTCTCAGGTATTACTGAAGTTAATCCTTTACCACCGCACTATATTTGCCCTAAATGTCATCATTTACAGTGGGCAGCAGAAACAATAAGATCTGGTTATGATTTAGAAGATAAAGTATGTCCAGTATGTGGTGAAAAATTAATAGTTGATGGTCAAAATATCCCATTTGAAACTTTCTTAGGCTTTAATGGTGATAAGATTCCTGATATTGATTTAAACTTCTCAGGAGAATATCAACCAAAGGCGCACTTATTCACCAGAGAGATATTTGGTGCAGATAATGTCTTTAGGGCAGGTACTATCTTAACTGTTAAAGATAAGACAGCATATGGTTATGTTAGTGGCTATTGCGAGAAAAAGGGTATTGAAAAGTTATCAAGAGCCCAAAAAGAAAGATTAGCACTAGGTTGTTCTGAAGTTAAACGTACAACTGGCCAACATGCCGGTGGTATTGTTGTATTACCAGAGGGTATGGAAATAGAAGATGTAACACCAATCCAATATCCAGCTAATGATATAGATGCAGCATGGCGTTCAACCCACTTTGAATATCATGATTATAATGATAATTTATTAAAATTTGATATCTTAGGACATGTTGATCCTACTGTTATGAAATTACTAGAAGAAGTATCAGGAATTGATGTTAAAACTATACCAATGAATGATCCTAAGGTATTATCATTATTTAATTCCTCAAAAGCTTTAAATGTTATTAATCCTAAATATAATGAAGAAACAGGTGCCTGTGGTTTACCAGAATTTGGTACTAGAAATTCTCGAAGAACTTTGGAAGAAACTAGACCTAAGGTATTCTCGGAACTAGTGCAGTTGTCTGGTTTGTCTCATGGTACTGATGTATGGGCTGGAAATGCTCAAGAATTAATCAAACAAGGTATTGCCTTAGCTGATGTTATCGGTTGTAGAGATGATATTATGTCAAGATTAATGGAATATAAACTAGAATCTAAAGATGCCTTCTCTATCATGGAACATGTTCGTAAGGGTAAGGGTTTAACTCCTGAAGAAGAAGAATTAATGCTTACTCACGATGTTCCTAGATGGTATATCGAATCATGTCGTAAGATTAAATATATGTTCCCTAAAGCTCATGCCGTTGCCTATGTTATTATGGCAGTTAGAGTTGCTTGGTTTAAGGTATATCACCCAGAATATTATTATGTATCTTACTTCTCTAAACGATGTGATGCTTATGAGTTAGAGACCATGCTAAAGGATGCTGATCAAATATATGCGAGAATGGATTCTCTATTATCAAGAATGAATTCAAGAGATAATCCACTAAGCAAAAAAGAAAAGGATATCTTTGATACCTTAGAAGTAGCCTATGAAATGGTTTCTAGAGGTTATAAGATGACTAATATTGATTTATATAAATCTGAAGCAACACAATTTAGAGTAAATCCTGATAATAATCATGAAATAATACCACCATTTATTGTTTTAGATGGACTAGGTGATAACGTTGCTGAATCAGTAATAAAGGCTAGAAATCAAGGAACATTCTTATCTAAAGAAGACTTATTAGATAGAACATTATTATCACAAACATTATTAAAACAACTTGATAAAATAGGTGTCTTAAAAGATTTAGATGAATCTAATCAAATATCATTATTCTAGGAGGAAAATATGTTAATCGATAAATTAATTACATACGCAAAATTTGATACTCAATCAGATGAAGATAGTTCTACTATTCCTTCAACTTCTAAACAACTATTATTAGGCAAATATTTATTAGAAGAATTAAATAAATTAGGATTAGAAAAAACTCAACTTGATGAATATGGTTATGTTTATGGTTATTTAGATGGTGACCATAATAAACCAACCATTGGTTTAAATGCACATATGGATACTTCACCTGATGCTAGTGGTACTGATTGTAAACCAAGAATCATCGAAAACTATGATGGTAAAGATATTAAATTAAATGAAACAGTTTATACAACTATTTCTAGATTTCCTCAACTAGCAAACTACAAAGGTAAAACATTAGTAGTTAGTGATGGTAATACCTTATT
>CAVDLK010000103.1:0-2745 GCA_963609745.1 Erysipelotrichaceae bacterium
TGATAATAGATACCATCAACATCTAATTTTTGTAGGAATTCTATATATTCATATAATAGCGATAAATCATTTTCACTAATAAAATTATCTAAAGCAACATAAAATTTTAAATTTGTAACCTTACAATAAGCTCTTAATTTCTTTAAATCATCAAGTGTATAGTTATAAGCACTAGTAAAGTATGAGCCAACAATTATGCCATCACATAAATCTTTAAATTTATTAATACTATTTAAATTTCTTAAAGTAACTAATAATTCCATATCATCATTATTTTATCTAAAAAAAATAAAAATCACACATATAGTGTGATTATTTAGATATTTAATATCAATTTTAATTATTTAATTAAATCTTTTAAAGCTTTAGCTGGAGCAAATTTAATCTTCTTGCTTGCTGGAATTTCGATTGTTTCACCAGTTGAAGGGTTTCTACCAGTTCTAGCGCTTCTTTCAGCAACCTTTAATTTACCAAAACCAGGAATATCAACAGTTTCGCCTTTTTCAACAGAAGCTTTAACTTCATTTAGACAGAAATCTAAAATTGCCTTTGCTTGAGTCTTCTTAAGACCTTGTTCTTCAGCTAGTTTTTCAACTAATTCTTTGTACTTTAATACTTTTTCAGCCATGTTACTTGTCTCCTTTTCTTTAGACATTTATATTTTACTACGAATTAATGTAGAATGCCTATATACTAATTATCTTGGGCTTTATTTACTTCTCTTAAATGACGTCTTCTATCTAGATTAGTTAAATATCTCTTTCTTAATCTAATTGCATCAGGAGTTATTTCAACTAACTCATCATCATTGATAAATTCCAATGCTTCTTCTAGAGAGAATACTCTTGGTGGTACTAACTTCATAGCCTCATCAGCACCAGTAGATCTAATAGCAGTCATCTTTTTATTGATAGTTGGATTAACTTCAATATCTTGGTTCTTATTAGAAACACCAATAATCATACCTTCATATATTTCAGTTTGTGGTGTTACAAATAATTGACCATGAACTTGTAAGTTCCATAATGAATAAGTCATAGCCTTACCAGAAGCCATAGAAATTAAAGCACCATTTGCCCTTTCTGGAAGTTCGCCAAAGTAAGGTTGATATTCAATAAACTTTCTAACCATGATACCTTCACCTTTAGTATCATTGATAAATTCTGAACGATATCCTAATAAACCCCTAGTAGGAACATGATAGATAATCTTGGTATAAGAACCCTCATCTTGAATATCAATCATCTGTCCTTTTCTAAGATTTAGTTTATTGATAACTGTACCAGAATATTCATTTGGAACAGAACAAATTACTTCTTCAACTGGTTCACACTTTTGACCATCGATTGTTTTGAAGATAACTTGTGGTTTACTTACCGCAATCTCATATGACTCTCTACGCATATTTTCTAGCAAGATAGATAGATGTAACTCACCTCTACCTGATACTTTAAATGTATCAGTAGTAGCAGTAGCTTCTACTCTTAAACCAACATTTACTTCAAGTTCTTTTTCTAGTCTTTCTTTGATATTTCTACTAGTTACATATTTACCAGATTTACCTTGGAATGGTGAAGTATTAACCATGAAATTCATACTCAAAGTTGGTTCTTCAATATCAATTTGAGGTAGTGGGTCATATACATCAACTGGACCAATAGTATCACCAATTTCAATATCATTAATGCCACTAATCAAGACAATATCACCACATTGTGCTTCATTAATTGAAACTCTTTTTAAGCCTTGGTAATTATATAAGTTGGCAATCTTCTTATTCTCTTTTTTACCATTGTTGTTACAAATTGAAATCATCTCATTGTTTTTGATTGAACCAGAATAAACTCTACCAACACCGATTCTACCAATATAATCATCATAAGCAAGAGCACTTACTTGCATTTGTAAAGGTTCTTCTAATAGATTAGGATATGCTTCAACATGTCTAACAATAGTTTCAAATAATGGATTGATATCATTATTACTATCACCTGGATTGTATCTAACAATACCATCTCTAGCTATACCATATAGTATTGGGAAGTCTAGTTGTTCATCACTTGCGCTTAAGTCTAGGAACAAATCATATACTTCATCAATAACTTCATTGATTCTAGCATCCTTTTTATCAATCTTATTGATTAATAATATTGGTCTTAAACCTGCTTCTAGAGATTTCTTTAAAACAAATCTTGTTTGAGGCATAGGGCCTTCAGATGAATCAACTAATAGGATAACAGTATCTACAGTTTTAATAATACGCTCAACTTCACTTGAGAAGTCAGCATGTCCTGGAGTATCAACAATATTAATCTTATAGTCCTTATAAACAATTGAACAATTCTTAGAATAAATAGTAATGCCTCTTTCTCTTTCTAAAGCATTTGAATCCATTACTTGGCTTACTATTTCTTCATGTTCACCAAAGACATGAGATTGAGCTAAAAAAGCATCAACTAAGGTTGATTTTCCAGCATCTACGTGGGCAATAACAGCTACGTTAATAATCTTCTTGAATTCCATACCATACTATTTTAATCATATTTATCACACGTTTCAAGAGAATAATGAAATTTGTGGTGGATAATATTTTGGAAATTATTGTAGAATATTTTTATGCACCAATGGCGGAATTGGCAGACGCGTATGATTCAGATTCATATGAGAAATCGTGCAGGTTCAAGTCCTGTTTGGTGCACCAAAATATTAGGAGCATCAAAATGAAAAAAATATTAATTATTATAT
>CAVDLK010000103.1:2755-4508 GCA_963609745.1 Erysipelotrichaceae bacterium
TTCCCTATTAATTTTATGCGCATGTTCAAGTACTAAAGATTCATGGGAAAATATCGAAACAAAATATAACAATATAAAAGCTGAAGTTGAAAAAGTAAGTGAAAACACTAGCACTTATTTAAAAAATGATTATTTAAATGCTATTGAAGAGATAGATGGTATAGTTACTAAATTAAAGAAAGATTCATCTGAAGAGAATATTGAACAACTAGTAAAACTTGTTAAGCTGTCTCATCAAATGAATATCATATCATCTGCATATAATGGTGATGCTTCCTCTTATATCTTAAAACTTGCCAATGTAGTAGACAGTTTAATTAAAAATATATATGAAGGAAAAGATGATGAATTTACTACTTTAAAAACAGAAGCCTCAAATTTGCTTGATAAATTAGAAAGCCTAAGTGATGAACAATGGTCTAAAGTAGAAAAGAAAGTATTAGTTTCATGGAATGATGATGAATTTAAACAATTAGAAAGTGATACTTTAAATGAATTAACTGATAAATATGATTTAACCGAATATGAATTAGAAGACTTAAAAGATTTCATCATTGATAATTATGAACTTATAGAATATGGTGTTTCAGATTATGATGATGATACCGCTAAAAAGATTTATGCTGATGCTATAAAACTAGAAGCATATACTAAGGATTGTAGTAGCGAAGAAGGATTAAAAGTATTAAATTTCGCAAAACACATAAAAGCTTATGTTAAATCTTGTTATGGTAAACAATTAGATGAAACAGAAGTATTTGATACAACTATTGATGAAGAAATAGAATCCGCTAAAAAGTGGACTCAATCAGTTTGGAATATTATCACAACTGAATTAAAAGCTTAATTATATCTGCACCAATGGCGGAATTGGTATACGCGCACGTTTGAGGGGCGTGTGAGATTACTCGTGCAAGTTCAAGTCTTGTTTGGTGCACCATATAAAAATAAACCGAGGTAATCACTTCGGTTTTATTATTAATTAAAACCATTAATTTTTCATATTCTTGATTAAAACTAAAAGAAACTCACTTATACGTTCTCACTTGCGCCATAGCACCATTTCAAAAAAGCCGAGATACACCTACTGCTTATTATGTAAGTATTTATAAATATTTTGTTATTTTCGCCACCACCGACTGAGTGGACAAATTTTCAAAGCGCCACACAATATTACTAACAAATATGCAATAATTAAATGTATGGAAAAGACAACATTAAAGTTTTATCAAGGTTTAGATACAATCGGTGGTGTAATTTTAGAAATAAAATACGGAAATGATCGAGCATTTTTTGAAGCAGGTCGTATATATAATCCATCTTTTGATATGTTTGATGGCCATGTAAATAAGAGAAAAAATTTAATATCTGATTACTTGTGGATCGATGACATTCCATCAATTGATTATATATATAGAAAGGAAGATATAAAAAACACTAATCTAAAATCAGCGGAAGAATCACCATATAATCAAGCATTCTTTATAAGCCACCTGCATCTAGATCATATGGGTATTATGGGGATGATAGATCCTAACATTACCATATATCTAAGTAAACCAGCACACACTATTGAAAAAGCACTAGAAGATATGAATATGGGTGTTGATACATTCAGAACAGACTATACTGATATGAAGGATGAAATGGATGTTGGTAAGATTCATGTCAAAAGATTTATTTTAAATGATGATTCATATCAAGATTATTCATTCTACATTGAAACTCCTGATTTAAAGATACATTATACTGG
>CAVDLK010000104.1:0-1780 GCA_963609745.1 Erysipelotrichaceae bacterium
AATTTAACGAGACCAGTAGTCTTTCTACTGATGATTATATTATAGTAGATGATGGTAAGGAAACAAAGAAGGCAAGATTAAATAAAGGGTTGCTTGGTTTAGGCAATGTTGATAATACATCAGATGCTAACAAACCTATATCCACCGCCACTCAAACTGCTTTAGATTCTAAATTAGCAATGACAAACAACGCTGGTTTCCACAACTCTATATTCAGAGGCAAATATCTAGGGACATCAGTTACAAGTACGCAATATTCACAAATATCGGCTGGTACTTTCGATGATTTATATATTGGAGATTATTGGACAATCAATAGCGTTAATTGGCGTATAGCAGGATTTGACTATTGGTATAATCGAGGCGATATAGCGTGTACTACACATCATATTGTAATTGTACCTGACGCTAATTTGCTAAACTATGATGGTTCTACGACACATTGGTTCAATGCTACAGATACAACTTCGGGAGCATATGTTGGTTCGGATTGGTATACGGGTAATAATTCAAATACAGGTTGTTCGCAAGTAACTACGATAATCAACAACGCATTTGGTTCGGCACACATTCTTACGCATAGAGAATACCTTGCAAATACAGTAACAAATGGGTATGAAAGTGGTATTGCTTGGTATGACTCGACGCATGAATTTATGACTGAACAAATGGTATATGGTTGCAAAGTTTTTGGAAATGTAATCAACGGGACTAACATACCAGCGAATTATGCAATCTCAATTTCTCAACTACCTTTGTTTAGGTTAGCACCTCGATATTTGTGCAATCGTACGGGCTGGTGGCTTCGGGATGTCGTTTCATCCATGGCCTTTGCTTTTATGGGTTACGACGGTCGCTGCGATTATGCCAGTGCGTCGAATATGTGGATTGGTGTTCGTGTTGCTTTCGGAATCAAAGCGTAGCGAATATGAAAGGAGTCAAAATGGAAAAAATAATTTTTAACGACTTATCCGAATTAAATGTTGAAGCAAATGGCAATTGTTATATCGTAGATTCTAAACCTAGTTTCCCTACAGATTTAACAAATATCACAATTAAAGGTGAGCAAGAAAAACATTACGATAATGCGATTCTAGTAGAATGTGCTTCCGTGGATAAACGCTATTGGTTTACCTTTATCGAAAAGTCGAAAAGCGAAATCAAAAGCGAAGAACTCGACAATACTATCAACGATTTAATTATTGCAATATTGGAGGGGTAATATGTACGAAAGAATCAAAAAGTTATATCTTGAGGGCAAACTTAATGATGAGGGTTTAGACAACGCTTTAAAAAGAGGGTGGATAACTCAAGAACAATATGATGAAATTAAACAAGGATACAGGAATTAGAAGGATAATATAAAGAGGTGATCTATGGCAGATAACGGAACAGTAAGAACATTATATAAGGATAGAACGCATACGCAAGCAATATATCCACGTACAGTAGCAAGCGCGGTTTCAGGCAAGAATGGATTAGATATTCAAGGTGAACTTGATTTAAAACAAGATATTATTAGTGACTTAGATACAATTAGAAGCGGCGCGGCGAAAGGCTCTACTGCCATTCAGTATTCTGACACTCTAATACTTGATTGTAATTAGAAGGAGTTTAGTTAATGGAAAGATATATAAAAACTAGAATTAGTCTCCGACGAGATTATGAATATAATTATTCTCCTGATTTTGTTCCCTTAAAAGGTGAAATATTATTTGTAGATACAAGTGACGAGGGAAAATTAAAATTTAAAGTAGGTGATGGTACAACTACTTATAGT
>CAVDLK010000104.1:1790-4411 GCA_963609745.1 Erysipelotrichaceae bacterium
TAGTGAATTATCTTTTTTAGAAACAGAAAACGCAGTAATTCTATGAGGTTATTATTTTAATTCAAATTTCTATCAAGATTCAACCTATACAATAGAATTACCAAAATCTAACACTTCTATCTATATAGATAAAAATACTAAAGGTTTATACATATATGATGGAGTTAGTTTTACATGTATAGAAGGAACAATTCCAAATGCTACGGAAGAAAACCCAGGCATAATGAAATTATATAAATCACAAGGAACTAACGAAGATGGTACTATGACTCAGAAAATAATTTCTGATGGTATATCGACTATTAATTTCTCGATTGCTAAAGACAATAATGAATGTCTTATTTTAAATAAACCATGATAGAAAAGGAGTATAATAAATGGCAAACAATGTTTTAAGTAAGGTCAGAATTAACAATGTTGATTATGATGTAAAAGATGCACAGGCTAGAACAGATATTGGTACAATAAATACCAATATTACAAATTTACAATCTGGTAAACAAGACAAAATTACCGATTCTAGTAAATTAGCAGCTAGTCTTGTTTCATTTGAAAAGAAGACAGGTTCAAAACTAACTTCTACCAATGTAAATGACGCTCTCGGTGAATTAGAGAGTGCTATTGATTCTGGTGGTACAGGTTCTGTTGTTAGTGTAGTAAAACAAGAAACAGCAGAAACTGATTACGCCGCAACTTATTATGTAACACAAGGTGGTACACAAGTAGGTGTTAAAATTAACATCCCAAAAGACTATTTAGTTAAGAGTGCTACCTTAAAAGAAGTTACTAAAGCCGATGACCCTTATACAGGTGCAAAAGTTGGTGATAAGTATATTGATTTTGTAGTAAATACAAATGATAAATCAGGTAATGAAAGCCACATTTATTTACCAGTTAATGATTTAGTAGATGTCTATAAAGCGGATGGAACAACATTAAGTTTAAATACTACAACTAATACTTTCAGTGTTGCAACTTCATTAATGAATACAATTAATGCTAAGGCATTAAATAGTGATTTAACTGCGGAAATAAATAGAGCAAAGGCGGCAGAAGCATTAAAGGCTAATACTACTGACTTAGGTGAATTTGCTACAGTAAATACAGGTACAGCAACAATTGCCTCAAAGACAATTAGCGGTGTTAAGGCAACAGGAACAGTTTCAGGTGATGCTACAGTTAGTTTAAGTCAAACACCTACGGCCGCAACTTTAACTAAAGCAGATTATACACCATCAGGCTCTATTACAGGTACTGCCATTAAAGGTGGTTCTATTAGTGTTACTTTAGCAGATTCTACAACAGCTAGTGCGGCGACATTAGCAACAGCAGACTATACACCTGCAGGTTCTGTTGGTGTTACATTGAAAAATAATACAATAGCAGAAATTACAGGTGTGGGTACATTACCTAGTAAGGCCGCAGACAGTTTTACTGCCAACACACCTACAGTAATTGATACTACTAAATTTAATGCAGGTTCTGCTCCATCATATTCACATTCAGGATTTAGTGGTGGTTCATTAGGAAGTGCTTCTACTAGTACTTTTGCTAAAACAGGTATTACTGCTACTGTTGGTACAGGTACCGATAGCGAAACTTTAATTTTCTCTAATGCTTCTACAGCAAGTGCAGTTACAGCACAGGGTAAATTTACTGCCGCAGTTTATGGAACAGATAGTTTCAGTGCTGGTACATTACCTTCATTAGGTGATGGTTTCTATACAGCAGGCTCTGCCGCAACATACAAAGAAGGTACATTTAGCCCAGGTTCATTACCAACTAAAGCAAATAAAACAGTTGCTATTGATACTACTTCATTTACAGGTACGACTGTTGAAGACTTCCAAGTAACTGGTGTTAGTTATGTTAAACCTATTGTTAGTGCGGCGACATTCACACCAGTCGATGCAAAATTGGGTTTCTCAGGTACTAAAGTTGCAGGTGCATTAGTAACAGGTGTAAGTTATGATAAAGCAGGTGTTAGCAGTGCATCAGTAAATATTGAAGATGTATCATTGGATGTTGGTGATATTACAGTTCCTGGCCAAACAATTACTGTTAATCCAACAACAGAATAATTATACAAGACAAAGATTTGAAATAGAATAAATCTTTAAATAAAATTGAACAGAGGTACTTTGAAAAGGATTAAGTGAATGTTTACATACCTTAATGTAGACTAACCCTATCTTTTGTACCTCTGTAGATGGGGTTTTTATTATGAAACAAGAAATAAAAAGAGATACCGAGATTAATTGAAAAAAAGCAATTAATTTTATACCAAAGTTAAATGAAATAATCATCTATGATTGTTTAGGTGGTCTTAAATTTAAATTAGGCAATGGTATTACAAAGGTAAATGATTTACCTTTTATAGAGGAGACTATATCATTAAATAATGTATTAGATATAGTAGAAGAAACATTAGTAATGAAAGGGGGAGAATAATTATGGCAGATATAAGTAAACTAAAAATAAATGATACTATATATAATATTAAAGATGCTACTGCCAGAACAACTGCCGATTCCAAAAGTACTGTATCAGTATCAACACAAGGTACATCAACAGAAGAAATAAACTATATTACTATTGATGGTGTTGAAAAAAAGATAGGT
>CAVDLK010000105.1:0-4156 GCA_963609745.1 Erysipelotrichaceae bacterium
CCGGTAAACTAACTGGTAAACGTAATTACGTTTAACAATATAAGTAACCAGAAGAAAGGGGAATAAAGTTAGTAAAAAAGTTTTAAAAAAGATTTCAATTTAAAAGGAGGAAAAAAATGCAAACTATTTTAGGTGTAATCTTATTGATTACTTACATTGCCCTTATTGTTTATGGATTTAAGGGTGGCAACCTAATGATTGGTTTCTTAGTACTATCTGTATTATGGTCAATCTTAGGTATTCTTGGCGGTGTAATGGATTGGCACACTTTGAACACAACAGTTCTTGACTCTGGTCCTACATCATTTGGTGCTACTGCTGTTTATATCATCTTTGGTGCTTGGTTTGCTTGTGTATTACTAGACACTGGTATCTCTGGCGCTATCATTAGAAAAGCTACTGAATTAGGTGGTGATAAACCAGCATTAACATGTATCTTATTATGTATCGTTACAGCTTTAATTTTCACAAGCTCTTACGGTGCAGGCGCAGTTGTTGCGATTGGTGTTATTGTATTCCCAATCATGCTATCTCTTGGTATTCCTAAGAAATTAGCTGCTGCTTCATTCTGTATGTCAGTTGGTTGTGGCCTATACTTAAATCAATCTTTATTAACTCAAGCTTCAGGCGTTATGACTGATATGGCTGGTGCTCAAAGATTTGCTGAAGGCGTTACTCAAGACTGGTATCCATTTGGCTGGACTTGCTTCGCTATTCACCTAGTATCAATCATTATCATGGTATTAATTTCAAGCAAGAAGATTAATAAAGCACATGCATGGGCTGCTGAAGCTCCATCTGCTACAAAAGATGTTCCAGTTATTGCTATGATTGCTCCAATTATTCCAGTTTTCACAAATATGGCATTTAAGATCCAAATGATTCCTGGTATTATCATTGCTGTTATTTGGGCATTAGTATTTACTGGTAACTTTACTTATAAGAAGATTGTTGAAATCGTATCTAAGACTTTCCATGATGGTGTTGCTGATGTTGGACTTGTATTAGGTTTCTTACTATTCTTACAAATGTTCACTAAAGCAGCTGGTGGCTGTAAAGTTTTACTTGAACCATTAATTGGTCCAATCTTCTCAAATATGTCTACATTGACATTATTCATTGCTTTTGGTGTTCTTGGTTTCTTAGGCTTATACCGTGGACCATTAACAATCTGGGGTGCAGGTACTGCTACATTCCTAATTATTGCTTCTGCAACTAATTTACCAATTTCAGTACTATATCCATTGTTCTATATCCCTTGTTGTACAATCAATACAAATGTATGTCCAACACAATCATGGAACTTATGGGCAATTGGCTATACTGGCGTAGATGTTAAGGACTTCATGTCTCAAACTCTACCTTATGCTTTACCTTGTGCATTAATTCTTGAAATCGTTGCTTACTTTATGTGGGCAGTTTAATAAAATCTCACAATTAAAACTAACAAATTCCTAATTATAAGGTGGGAGTGCGCACTTCCACCTTATACTAAAAAAAATTGCGCATTTTAAATTTGAAAACAATAGATTAATTATCTTGAAAATATAAGTGAGGAGAACAAAATGAGTAATCGTAAAATCCGTGTTGGTATCGATGTTGGTGGTACTCATACTAAAGCTGTAGCTATCGATAATGATACTAACGAAATCATTGGTGAAGGAATTGTAATGACTTCACATGATGACCCTGAATTGGGTGTAGCAGCAGGTGTTATTGAATGTTTTGAAAAATGTTTAAAAGAAAACAATATTGATCCAGATGATGTAGTATTTATTGCCCATTCTACTACTCAAGCTACAAATGCTTTACTAGAAGGTGATGTTGCTAAGGTTGGTATTTTAGCAATGTCTAAAGGTGGTTTAGAAGGTGTACTCGCAAAATCTCAATCAAAAATCGGTGATATTGATTTAGGAACAGGTCGAAAAATTGAAACGGTTCATACTTTTTTAACTAATAAACAAGTTAATGAAGATAGTGTTAATAAAGAAATTGATTCATTAATTGATCAAGGTTCTCAAGTAATTTGTGCTTCTCAAGCATTTGGCGTTGATTCAATGGAACGTGAACTTTTAGTTAAAAAAGTTGCTGAAGAAAAGGGTTTAATGGTTTCTGTTGCCTCAGAAATATCTAAATTATATGGTCTAACAAGAAGAACTAGAACTGCAGCTATCAATGGTTCAATTCTTCCTAAAATGATGAATACTGCTAATTCAACTGAACTTGCTGTTAGAAGACAAGGTGTTGAAGTTCCACTAATGATCATGAGAGGCGATGGTGGTGTTATGGATGTTGAAGAAATGAAGAAACGTCCAGTATTAACAATGCTATCAGGCCCAGCTGCATCAGTTATGGGTGCCTTAATGTATTTAAGAGCTAGTAATGGAATCTACTTTGAAGTTGGTGGTACATCAACAAATATTGGTGTTATCAAAAATGGTCGTCCAGCAGTTGAATATTCTGTAGTTGGTGGACATAAAACTTATGTAAATTCATTAGATGTAATTGTACTTGGCGTTGCCGGTGGTTCAATGGTTAGAGCAAGCAATAATCAATTAGTTGATGTTGGTCCTCGTTCTGCCCATATTGGTGGTTTACATTATGCAGTTTATACTCCAATCGAAGAAATTGAAGAACCAGAATTAGAATTCTTCTCACCAAAACCTGGTGATCCAGATGATTATGTACGTATTAAATTGAAAAATGGTAATCGTATTACTCTTACCAATTCTTGTGCTGCTAATATTTTGGGATATGTTCATGAAGGTGAATATTCTTATGGTAATCCTGAAGCTGCTAGAAAGGCTATGAAACCTTTAGCTGATTACTTAGGAGTTAGTGTTGAAGAATGCGCTAGACAAATCTTACATAAAGCATATGAAAAGATTAAACCAGTTATTGATGGTTTTGCGGAAAAATATCAAATTGATAAAGATCAAATATCTCTTGTAGGATGTGGTGGTGGAGCAGGTGCTTTGCTTCCATATACTGCTGAACAAATGCAAATGAATTATTCAATTCCAGAGCATGCTGAAGTTATATCTTCAATTGGTGTTGCTCTTGCGATGATAAGAGATGTTGTTGAAAGAGTTATACCTAATCCAACTGTTGAAGATATCGCAAAGATTAAAAAAGAAGCAAAGGATTTGGCTATCTCTAATGGTGCAGTACCTGATTCAGTTGAAGTTAATATTGAAATAGATGCTCAAACATCTAAGGTATCAGCTATAGCCCTAGGTTCAAATGAAGTACAAGCAACAGATCTTAAGATGAGATGTGATGTGGAAGAAGGCAAGAAGATTGCCGCTGAAAATATGCGTTGTAAACCAGAAGATGTTAATGTTGCAATGGCAAATGATATATTCTACATTTATGAAAGAGATAATGAAGGTAAGAATCAATTAAGAGTTGTAGACCATAGAGGTTTTGTTAAGGTACAATGTTCTAACGCTTATGCAGTTAAATGTAAGGCTAAGGATTGGAAAGATACTACAGCAGAACTATGGAAGAATACACAGGTATATATGTCTGAAATGGTTCAAAATCCTGATATCTATTTGTGTATTGGACCTAAACTATTAGATTTCACTAAGATGCTTAATCTTGAACAATGTCTAACAGTTATGGAAACTGAATTCTTGGATAATGATGATCCTGAAAAAGAAGTATTCATCATTGGTTCTAAGGTTGAATTATCAACAAAATTAATATAGTTTATGATTGAAGAAATTTGTACTAATCTAGCAAATTTAGACGAGAAGGTATTTGCGAAATATGTATATGAAAAAGAGCCTCTTAAAGGGAAGCTCTCTTTTCATGATTATTATGATAATTATTATTTAAAAGCAATTGAAGAGGGAAAAAAGGTTGCTGATGATTACGCTAATAAAGATGTAAATGAAATCGCAAAAGAACTAGGTGCAGAAATAGAGATGTTGGAAATGCAAGGTGGGGATACTATATTTAACTTTGCTATGTATACTGAACCTAATCATATTCAAATCTATAAACAAAATGCTCAAGAATCGCAAGAGATTGTCGATTCAGTAATTGATGATAGATATCATGGCATTAATGTTTATAATTGCATTCTTGCTCATGAGATATTTCATATGTTAGAAAATAAGGAAAGAAGTAAAAACTTTCCTTTTTTTAT
>CAVDLK010000106.1:0-4126 GCA_963609745.1 Erysipelotrichaceae bacterium
ATATTATTTTGAACTGCAACTGTAAAATAATATACCATTGTAACCATTTTGATGTAATAGGTTGATTTCCTCATGTCCTTTATCTAGCAAGTCCTGTATGTCTTTGGATATATGCTTGATGATTGTTATCAGCTGTTAAATTTGTAAAGTCTAAATTAAGTTCGTACAAATTATTTGGTGTTTGTGTAAATCTCACATTGTATCTATTTATTTCAATATAGAAGTATATCTTTAAATAATTTACGCTATCAATAACGGCTAAATCTAGTGCAGATGTTTTGGTATGTGGTGTGTATTCAAAAACATATCCCGCTGGGATAAATTTTATAAAATGATTTGTGTTAATAGGTATCTGCTCTCCCATACTGTTATAATTCCAAACAAAACCATTATAACCATAAAATTGATATTTATACGCTTGTCCATCGGTTGCCGTGTATGAAAAGATTAAATCATATTCTGGTATTGAAATATTGCTAACAGTGCCATAGTTAAAATCAACGCATACCATTGTATCTTTTGCAACTGTAAAATTATCAATTTTTCCTTGTATAGTTGCCATATCTTCTTGTACTTGCACATTTGCGAAAACATTAGCTCTTGTATATGCTGTGGTAGGTGCAACCATTTTGGTAATTTGTCTGTTTAAACTAATTGTGAAATTACTGTTTATAGTGTTTTTGAAGTTTACTTTGAAGCACTGCCCACCATAATCACTTGTAAATGTATTGTTTGCCCTTTCCCATACTAGGTGGTGCGTGAATGACTTATTTTTTAAGGTATTTATATCATTTTGTATCTGCGTAATCACGCTTTTATCAATACCATACAATTTAGAATTGCCTTTAGACAATATCTGTTTCACGCTCTCCTCGCCAGATAGAATATAATTCGTTGTCGCCATTTTGTATCTCCTTTCTAATATGGAGTATAGCCTATAATAGGCTATACTCATTTGCGTATTACTTACAGCCTATGTATTGAAGCCGTATAGTTTATATTAGTTTCTGGGCATGCCTTGGTAGTTGTAAAGCATATATAAGCAGTACCAACCGACACGCCATCAACCATTATAGTTACCCCGAGCGGGTCATTATTTACAGTAGATTTAATATAAGTAAAGTATTTATTTGTGAAGTCAAATGTAACATATTCTTTGCTTGTTTCGTCTACTGTAATTCTAGATAAATCAATATTTGTTTCAAATGTAAATGCCGTTTGTTTGTTGCCACCTCCCCATGCTAGCATAAAATTGGGGCATGAAGCAGTGTTCGAGTTTCCTCTTAGGATTAGTGTTTTAGTTTCATAATAGTCGGCAATAAATTTTGATACCATCTGTTCAAAATATGATAACTTACTCGCCACATCGATTTTATCTGTTACCTTGCTAGTACCTGTATCAGTCACGGCAACTGTTATAACATTAGTATACAAACCTTCGTCAATGGTAGCCGTTGGCGAGTTCTGTGCGTTATTATCCCCGAGGAAAAACGCTGATAAGGTATATATTCCTGCCTTACTAAATGTAATAGTATAAATACCTTTTGAAAAGCCTGTATAAGTATTGCTAGCGATAGTATAATCTTGATTATCCATATTACCATTATAGACTATACTGCACCCATCAACTCCTGTTTCCGAGTTATTAACATAAATTTTAGGTGTCTGATTAGTTGGAAGGCTTGCTATATCATTTGCAGTTTTTGCATACAGTCTAGAATAAATCGGCAGTGTCGTTCCTGTCTGTATTATCTGTCCATTTGTAATGCCTTCAATGTTGGAATATCCTATTGTAGCACCACCCGATGCCCTCGCTGACTTACAATAAAAAGTCATTTCTATTGTATAGCCTGTTATAGTCTGAAGCCCGAGGAGTGTTTCTCCCTGTGCTACGCCAGATATATTAACTGTTGCACCCGATGTATCAATAGATATAATACCCTCTGGGTTCATATAAGTATTTGCGATGGCGTTGGTTGGCAGTGTCAAGTCGATAGTTTCGCCCACAAATACTATTCGTTCAAAATTATATTCGTCAATACCTGTTAACTGTATAACTTGCGTGGGAGTGTATTCCTCACCATGAACTGTCACATTTTTAAAATCATTAACTGCCGACCATACATTAGCCTTTGTTTTTAAGAAATATTCAGATTGCATAACATATGACTCGGTGGCAAGTGGTGCTCCATTTACAGTCGGTTCTTGAATATAATCATTAGTACCATAATATACATTATTACTATTAGTTTGTACAAAACTATTTGTATCGGGGATTTGGTCTACTGTAGCCACATCTTTACCACCCTTTTGGAGTAGCCCTGTAAAGTTATTTATAGTTCCACTAAATGTATTATTAGCGTTAAGGGTTGGAATATTTGTAGTATCTATATTCCCGATTTGGTCTACTGTAGCGAGTTCCTTTCCACCCTTGGTAATGCTTGTAAAATCATTCGTTCCTGTCCATGTATTCGTACCACCTAGCGTGGCAACTTCTGACTGTGTAATCGTTCCATTTGCTAGAAGTTCGTCATACCATGTATCAACCTGTGCAGCCGTGATTTCTGTTATAGCGATATCACTGCCAGTTGTACCTTGGTTATTTTTAAGTGCGTCAATCTGTGATTGTAAATCATTATCTTTCGTAAGTCTAGTATTCGCCTCGTTTGCAATACTAGTTTGAAGCGTGGTTAAACCAGTATTCAAATTAGCAATATCCGTATCATTACTAGTAATCTGTGTTTGTAGGTCGGCATCGGCAGTTTCTCTATTTGTTTTCTCGGTATTTATCTGATTATATACATCAGTTAAATCGGTAGTTCCTCCACCACCACCTCCACCTATAACTAGATTATCAATTCTAGTATTTATTTGTGTGTCAGCTTCTTTTCTCTCGGCTATTTCTTGATTTAGCTGGTTCTGCAGATTATTATCGCCATCAATCCTGTCTTGTATTTCTTTATCGATTTTCTGCTCTAGCCTGTCTATTTCTAGCTTTATTTTCTTTAGCTGTTCCTCGACAGTTGTTTTTATAATATTATTGTTAACTACATATCCCTCGCCTGTAGCGATATCCTTGATACATTCATAAAGCCCACCCATATACCATATGAGAGTGCCTGCAGGGTTTTCTCTTGAGCTTGTTTTGTCATCGGTTTCTATGTAGTCGGCTATAGACTTATAACCAGTTTTAATAAGTGTTTCAACTGTAATATGTTCTATATTCTCGCCTATAACATAATGATTGCCAGCTGGTATTTTATGTATCACTCTATAAAGCTCATCATTTATCCATACAAGGTCGCCCACATCACGATTTTTAGAAGCAAAATCATTTTCTTTTTCGTTAATGCTGGCAATCTGCTCCTCTAATAGATAGAATAGATTGACAAAATAGTTTCTCATATACTCTTGATACTGTGCTAATTTACATATCACTTCATAATATGATAAGCTATCGTCGTATACAAGTGGGAGTACTTTATTACTCCAAAAATTGAATTTCTCATGTTTGAATGTAAGAAAATCTTTGTATTCCATATATGCTCCTTTCTTTACCATAACTGCATGAATAGTGGTTCTAGGCTCTCTATAACTTGTAAATCAATGTTCAAAAAGTTTTTTCTAAATTCTGCGATTGCTTTACTCGGGTTCTGTCCTTGATATCCCACTATAGTTTCTAAATAATCTTCTTTCGATTTCGTATTAGAAGTATTATCAGTATTACTTGTAGTTGTGCTTTCAGAGTTCTCGGTGGCAGTAGAACTTGTATTTGTACTTGTGTTTTCAGTTCCCGATCCTGTGCTTCCTTGTGTTTCTGCCGTAAGTGTAGCATTTGTAAGATAAGTATTATCTTCTATGTTTGCGAGTGTTCCCTGTGGTGTGTCTGAATATCTATTACTTCCCGATTGCGTTGTATTAGTATTCGTATTAGTATTCGTACTGCCTGTTTCCTGTCCTGTGGAGATACTACTCCCCGAGCCTTGGGTCTGACCGCTCGCCTGTGTACTACTTGTTGTATCCCCTGTATAATCTGTAGTTCTAGATTTCTTTAAATCTGTAGAATATAAAGGATTAAACTCGTATAATTCTGATTTATACAACTTGTTAAAATACGGCATTATTT
>CAVDLK010000107.1:0-4111 GCA_963609745.1 Erysipelotrichaceae bacterium
GCTTAGTTTAGATTATTTAAGATTTTTATTTAAAAAGAATAAGTTTTTAATCCTATTTATTTTACTTACAAATCTAATTATCTGTATGGGTAATAATGATATTACTATTGCCATTGATTTCAAATTATATTTATCATTTTTCTTTCTAATAATATTAACTTATATTTTGCCATGTATAAATCTATCTTATATTCATAATAAAAAGGCGGTAGATTCCTATTATTCTTTACCAATAAGTAGGACTACAGCACTAACAAGTGTTTTAACATTTACTATCTTAACTATTTATATTCCATATTTTATTGGTCAAACAATTAATGGATTAATGGTAGGTGATACTAATTTATTACATTATCTACTAGTAGGTTTACTTGCGGTAATAGTTTTAGTTTGTTTTAATAGTTTAATATATTCTCTAGCAAATAATATATTTGATGGTATAGTTTTGATTCTTGCTTACAACATATTACCACTAGCTATATATTTAGTTACTTTCATGTTTAATAATGTTTATGTTGCTGGATATTCCAATATGAGTCTTAGTTTCACAAATTATCTATCACCTGTGGCAAGCTGTGTTTGTTTATTTGTTTCAAGTATATTTAATAATGAATCTTCCTATTTAATAACGCTTATTATTTATGCTGCTATATCTATATTCCTTCTGTATAAAACATATATTAATAGAAAATGTGAAAGAGCTGAAAGTATTTCTAATGAATTATTTGCTTATCCTATTGTTATATATGTTTATACATCACTAGTTATATTTGGTATTTCTATAAATTATGGATTGAATCAAAATATTTGGGAATTTTTAAAAGAAAATATATCTTTATACTTAATTACATTTGTTATATTTGTTGTGGCACATTTTGTTTATAAACGTAAGTTTTATTTCAATATAAAATTGCCATTATATTTTCTTTCAGTATTTGGAATATGCATGATATTTATTACAACTGTTAGAACAACTAAGGCATTTAATATTGCTTATAATTATCCTAAACTAGATAACTATACAACTATAAAATTAAGTTTAGAATGCTATGAAGATAGTGAAATAACTAAATGGTTTGATGAGGAATTAGATAAAGATACAGATTATCTGCATATTGAAATTAATGTTGATCCAAATGCTGCTGTTCAATTACAAAAGCAAACAAGTGATTTAATTGATAAATATCGTATATATATGATTGATGAATATTACCAAGGTAAAGAAAGTGATATTTATGCTTGTAGTGCATTCTTATTAATAGATCATGATGGCAAGGGTTCAGATTATGGGTATTATACTTATACTTCTGAAACTTTATCGCCAACTGTGCAAGAATTAAAAACACTTGTTAAAGATGGCCTTGTTAGCATTAATATTACTGATTATGAAAATGAATATACTATTGATGAAAATGGTAAATTAGTTACTCATGTATGGGTTTATTAATTCATAATTGTTAGATTGTATATATTGAAAGTGATTGTTGCTTGATGTGATAGTCACTTTTTTTGGGATTTAACTTAGTGTGTGGTTGCCCCTATAACAAATTGTGGTTTGGCTATAACATTTGTGTGGTTATAAGATATAGCGTTATGCACCACCCTAGACTATAAGCTATATCTTTTTATATATTCATGAAAAAATGTCAAAATGATTGAGAAATAACCTTGGAAAACGTACACCCTATATAAGGGTTTAAAACAAGATTCATTAAATTTTATTGATATTTCTATTGATAATTTTAAGTTCTAATCTTTATATAATTATCCTATTTTATGTGATGTATAATAAAAGCCATGGTTAAATTCTCGGAATTAAACGATAAACAAAAGCAAGCTGTGGTAGATGAATCAAAACATATCAGAGTTATTGCTGGTGCAGGGTCTGGTAAGACTCGTGTTTTAACGATGCGTATTGCTTATTTAATTGAAAAGTTAGGGGTAGCACCTTATCATATTCTAGCTATTACCTTTACTAATAAAGCTGCTAAAGAAATGAAGAGTAGAATCAATGAAATGTTGTTGGATAGTGGCAGCGGTTGTACTATTTCAACTATTCATTCTTTATGTATGAGAATATTGTCTCAAGAAATAGAGGCATTAAATTATCCTAAGAATTTTACTGTTGTAGATGCTGAGGATCAAAGACAGATTTTAAAGGAAGCATATAAGGAATTTGGATTAGAGAAAAAAGAATATCCTTATGGAGTAGTTTTGGATTATATTGCGAATAATAAATATGAACATATTGATCCTAAAATGGCAAAGAAGTTGACTTATGGTGATAGAAGACAAATAGCTAAGGCTAATGTATATGAATATTATGTTGATAGATTAAATAAGATGTATGGTTTGGATTTTGATGATTTGATCTTATTTACTACTAGATTATTTGATGAAAATCCCATAATTTTAGAGAAATGGTCAAAGAAATATCATTACATTCATGTAGATGAGTTTCAAGATATTGATAAGGAGCAATATCGTTTAATTAAACAATTAGCATCCTTCCATAATAATATCTATGTTGTTGGTGATCCTGATCAAACAATCTATACATGGCGTGGTGCTGATGTAAATATTATTGTCAATTTTGATAAGGATTTTCCTGATACAAAGACCATTATTTTAAATCAAAATTATCGTTCAACAAATAATATCTTATCTGGTGCTAATAGTGTTATTAAGAATAATAAGGCTAGAGTTGAAAAGGAATTATTTTCGAAAAATGGTGATGGTTCAAAGATTATTCATAAGACTTGTAATTCAGAATTATTTGAGGCTAATTATGTAGTTAATCAAATAGTTAAGTTACATTCGGATGGTAATAATTATTCAGATATGGCGGTATTATATAGGTCAAACTATTTATCTAGAGAAATAGAAAAGGTTTTAATTGAAAATAGAGTTCCTTATATTATTTATGGTGGTTTAAGATTCTATGAAAGAGCAGAAGTTAAGGATATCCTTTCATATTTGAGAATGATAACTAGATCTGATGATTTAGCTTTTACAAGAATAATAAATCAGCCAAGAAGAGGCATAGGTCAAAAAACTATAGAGGCAATTCAAACAATAGCTAAGGATAAGGATATAAGCATGTATGAAGTAATTAAGAATGGTTTATATCCTAAGAATAAAGATATCTTTAATCAATTTGTTTCCATGGTTGAAAAATGGAAAAACGATATGAATACTATTGATCTTGAATTATTATTGCAAGAAGTGTTAGATGATTCAGGTTATCGTACAATGCTTGAAAAAGAAAATGAAACAGAAAGACTAGAGAATATTAAATCATTATTGGATGATATTAAAGAATATTCGCAAAATTATCCTGATTCATCATTAGATGATTACTTACAAGAAATTTCTTTATATACTGATAAGGCTTCTTTACAAGTAAGTGATGCTGTAAATCTATGTACTATTCATTCTGCTAAGGGATTAGAGTTTGATATTGTATTTGTTATTGGTTTATCTGAAGGTATTTTCCCATCAGAAAGATCTTTGCTTGATGGTCAAAAAGGATTAGAAGAAGAAAGAAGATTAGCTTATGTAGCATATACTAGAGCTAAGAATTTATTATATTTAACAGAATCAAATAGTTTTTCTTATGTTATCCAATCAAATAAACTTCCATCTCGTTTTATTAAAGAAATAGGTGAAGATTATATTGAACATCTTGATGAAAAACCTAAGATGAAACAATCTCTTATCTTTGATGAAGAAGCAGTTCCTCAACAAAGAAAGAATGTTGTACCAAAAGATTTCCAATATCGTAATGGTGATGCCGTTATACATAAGATGTATGGCGAAGGTATTGTTATAGGCAATAATTCAGGTATCTTAAAGATTGCTTTCGCTCATCCGCATGGTATTAAAAATATCTTAGCAACCCATCCTTCAATTAGAAAGAAAACAAAAAATGATTATAATTAAAAGACGCTAGTGCGTCTTTTGTAATTGTTCAAGTTTTACAATAGCATCTAAATTAGATAGACGATATTGTTTATTATCATGAGTATAAAAATCAATTATGACATCAGCAACATGATTATATTCACCAAGTACTTCTTTTAAATAATCAGAAATAAAATTGTAGTTATAT
>CAVDLK010000108.1:0-4032 GCA_963609745.1 Erysipelotrichaceae bacterium
AAGTCTTATTAACAGAGCCACCTTCTTTACTTAGGACTCTTGTTACAATTTTAGCATTACTGTCCTTTGCTTTATAATAACCAAGGTAGTATTGTTGATTGTCATTTAACAACTGGGTATTATTAAGTTGCATAGGTAATTGACCAAAACCTTCATCAGTCTTATCAATCTTAACTGACCTATCAGCATTAAATCTATCTCTATGTTCCCTAATAACTAATTCATTGTCAACTTTGTCTGTGTCAGTAATTAACTTATTCTTAAATTCAAAGGTGTTACAACTATCTAAATATAAATTATAACTTGTTGTACTTTCTGCTTTCCACTCTTTGTTTAAGATAAAGTAGAAGTAAGTTTCACCTTCATTCTCTATCATTGCATAATTGTATTCATTTTCTATCCTTTTATCTAACTTGATGTTAATTGTTAACTCACTAAATAATTCCTTTTGTAATTGTAAATTATCTATAACTTCATTTTCAAGTGTTGATAAGTAAGACATAATATTATAATTATCTTTGTTTTCTATAACATCATTCTTGTTAATCTTACATTGTTTATATAATGTTAGTTTCATTAGTACCTCCTTTATTTATTTAATTAATTTATATATATTCTCTATATAAATACCAGCCTCAACATCTTTATAACATATCAATCTATTAGCAATTGCATATCTTAATAATGCTAACATCAATTTTGTGTCAGTTTGAAATAATACTGTACCACTTGTTAAATTATTAAAATCAATAGCAAATGGTTTCTTGTTTGTTGTAATGAGTTTATCATTTGTCTCACACCAGAATCTACATAAAGAATCAGTTTTGTTATGACCATATTGCCATATATAGAGATACCTATTTTGTATTTTAAATATAAACTTTAAGAAGTAATTATCAGGTCTCTTTTCAACAATATCATATCTCATATCATTAACTGCTTGACCATTAAAAGCATATTGAGTATATGTATCATCAAATTGATATAATGGATTGGTTTTCAATATGGATTGTTTTAAATCATCATTTAATTTAGCACATGTAAAGTAATATGTATCACCTATGAGTGTCTTTCCCTCTTTTATATCATTTAATGGTATATTAAGCCATAAGACATAAGGAGAAAAGACAGTGTATGGGTTACCACAGAAGTAACATTTGAGAGGTTTTCCTGTATATTTGACTGTGTGTCTATTATATGTATTATACATATCTTTAAACTTGTTTAATTCATCTGATAAATACTTTTCACCAGCCATTGTGTCAATAATAAACTCATCAAAGAATATCATTGATGGATTTCTTAAAATCAAAGACTTCATTCTTGATTTAGGTACACTTAATGCAATAATTCTACATAGTAATCTCTTATAATCTTTATCTAAATAAACATCACATGTTCCTTCTTTAATTGCACCTTTCTTATAATAAATATGAATTTGTTTCCTTTCAGGTAAGAATTGATTTATTGTTTCTTCAATGCTATCAATATAAGCTTCAGTAATATCAACTGTCATTCTTCTTAAGACTATTGCAGGTCTTTTGTGGTGTATTGCATATTTATATATCTTAGTCCACATGGCAGTTGATTTACCCCATTCTCTTGCACTAACTAGAAAGTTAAATACTTTATTATATCTATCTATTGGTCTTAAGTTGCAATGTAAATTATCTCTAATTATCACTCTTATTTAACCTCTCTATTTGACATGTATGTTCATAATAATTGAATATAATTGTGTATTGATGGCCATTAATACTAAAGACACCAACATTCCCTGTGAATACCCAATTACTTTGATTTAATAACATATCTCTTGTTACATCTTCACCTTCCTCTTTTAATTGCTCTATAATTTCCTCAGGTGTAAGTCCCATATTTAGAATATATGTATATAATTTATTCTCTTCAAATATTGCTTTAATATGTTGATAAGTTAATGATTTCTTATGTTCCATTGCATGGGTAATGACATCATCAATGCCATTCTTATATTCAATACCATATTCTCTATACAATCTTTTAACTAAATCATACTTCTCAGCCATTTTACTTAATTTACCTGCTTTAGTTGTCACCTTATAATTATTATAATGTAATGAGTCATCATTATCTTTTGCTTTATAATTGTAATTATAAACCTTTTCAATTCCTTTCTTATTTATATAATGTACTTTCATATTAAATCTCCTTATAATTTACATTATTATAATGGCATTTACCATTATCATCTCTTGACTCTTTGTAATATACTACTATACCTTTACTTAAGTCAATTCCTCCCTTAAGTATATCAGGTAAGTCACCTACAACTTTCTTCTTTCCCTTTTGGAAATATTGATAAATGCAGTAACCAGTTGATTCTTCAGTTGTTTTTTGTCTATAAGTCCAAACAACATTATTATCTATTTTCTCAATACCAAATTCACCAACCTCTTTAGAGTCTTTTACTTTACTCCAATTAGGATGTGATACAATAAAGCCATCTGTTTGGGCATATACAATTTTTGTAAACTGTTCCAATGATATGTCTAATATTTGGTTAGTGATTTTCTCATAAACATCATTAACACATCTATTATATAAAGGTCTTGTGTCAACATCCTTTAACCATTTAATTGATTGTTTAGTCTTTTTATTTATTTGTCCTAAACATCCAACTAATAAGTTTGGATAATCTTTATACATCTTTGCTTCTTCTAAATTACCTTTCTTTTTGGCTTCTGCACTTTTCTTATTATAATTATTAACCCAATTAACAATTTTAGGATAGTCCTTAAAAGTATCAATAATGAATTTAGAATGTGCTTTATGAATATCCATGTATAAGCAATCTTCATGTTTTGTTATGGTATTAAATACTGTTGTTCTAACACATAAAGGTGTATGTCTATGTTTTTCATCAACACCAATATCATCAACTATCTTTTGTAAATCATCAGTTGTTAAGTCTTTAGCAACTTTCTTAAAGTCATTCTTAACTTGTCTTGGTGTAACTGTTGAGATAATATCATTACTTAAAGATGCATCTTTAACAAGTACATAGTCATAATAATGACCATCAATTACACTTATTAATCTCTTACATGTCTTTTTTAAAACCTTATCTTCAGTAGTTTTCATTATGTTATTTAACTTAGCAAATAATATATATGTACCCATTATCATCTTTTCACTATTCTTGTTATCATTAAGTTGTGACATATAAAGAACAGTTGCTTTGCACCATAAACCATAACATGCTTTTTGAAATACTTCTGAATCAGGTACATATATTGGATTAGGAATTCTACTATATATCATGTCAAATAATGTGGCTGATATCCTAAATGTTTTAAGGTGTTTTTGTCCTTTTTGTGTGTAATCAACTAATGTATTATCATCAGTGATTTTCATCTCATCTTCTTTAATGGTTTTCCATCTTTTATTATAAATCATATTTTACCCCTATATAACATTATATAGACTTCTACCAAAAATTAAATAGGGGTATGGAATAGAAGTCTATATAATGTCTTTTTGTATATATAATGAATATAAAGGACTTAATATTAGAGTGTATTTATAGAGAGTTACTTTGACTAAATAAATAGTCCAATTGGTGGTACAAACCAATGTATTAATCCACTCTACATCAATTGTTTATAACTCACAATATAAAGTCAATGTCTAACATCCTTTATATTTATTATCATATAATTTAGCAGTACTTTTTTTATTTTTTTTCCTAAAAGTACTAAAATGGAATACTTATATATAAAGAGATATACAAAGAGGTTTTCACCTCATTCAGAACACAGTAAACTATGACTAAACCTGTGTCCTCAATGAGATGATGTTATTTCTAACATCCTCATTATATTATACAATATATTTTTGTAAAAACCAATATTTTTAAAACTTTTTATATTTTTTCTTTAATATGTTCTTGAACAAATGAATACATATCTTCTTTAGAAACATTATAAATTAAATTAACTTCATGAGTTTTATTATTTAATATCTTTAAATTATATGTTTGTTCATTATAAT
>CAVDLK010000109.1:0-1969 GCA_963609745.1 Erysipelotrichaceae bacterium
AACAAAATAAAGATTAATTATTTAAACATTGAATATAGAGAAGATTAATGCAAGATGCTTAAATTTATTACATTTAAGTTATAATTATTTGGAAAGAGGTGCAATATGAATAAAATATCTCCATTACAAAAAGTAAGATATACTTATATTCCAAAACTTCCTGGAATGTTAAGAAATGGCATTGGCAATATTTGTGTTAAGGAAGGCGAAGCAACAAGTAGTGTTGCTGATCAAGAAAAGATTAAAGAATTATTTCCTAATACTTATGGTAAAAAGGAAATAACTTTTGAAAAGGGACAAAATACTGCTGAAGTTAAAAAACAAGTAGTAGGTGTTATCTTGTCTGGTGGACAAGCTCCTGGTGGTCATAATGTTATCTGTGGTCTATATGATGCTTTAAAGGCTACTAATAAGGATAATGTTTTATATGGTTTTAAAGGTGGACCAAGTGGTTTAATTGAGGATAAATATGTTGTCTTTGATGATGAATATATTGATCAATATCGTAACACTGGTGGTTTTGATATCATCGGTTCTGGTAGAACAAAACTAGAAACTGAAGAACAATTTGAGATTGTTGAAAAGGTATGTAAGTCACATGGTATTAATGCGGTAGTTATTATTGGTGGTGATGATTCAAATACTAATGCTGCTGTGCTTGCTGAATACTTTGCAGCACATGATAGTCATATATCAGTAATCGGTTGTCCTAAGACAATTGATGGTGATTTAAAGAATGATGATATTGAATGTTCATTTGGTTTTGATACAGCTACTAAGACTTATTCAGAATTAATTGGCAATATTGAAAGAGATGCTAACTCTGCTAAGAAATATTGGCACTTTATTAAGGTTATGGGTAGAAGTGCATCACATGTTGCTTTGGAATGTGCTTTAGAAACTCAACCTAACATTTGTTTAATTGGTGAAGAAGTTGCTGCTAAGAAGATGTCTTTATCTTCAATTGCTGATTATATTGCTGATTCAGTAGCAAAAAGAAGTGCCAATGGTGAAAACTTTGGTGTAGCTATTATTCCTGAGGGTATTGTTGAATTTGTTCCTGAATTTAAAGTTTTAATTAGTGAGATTAATGAGTTACTAGCAGGTAATAAACAAGATGAATTTAATAAACTTGCAAGTTGGGATGAAAAATATGATTTCATTAAGAAAGGCTTAAGTGCAGAATCATTTAAGGTATTTGATATTCTTCCTCTAGGAATTCAACAACAATTATTCTTAGAAAGAGATCCTCATGGTAATGTTCAAGTATCATTAATTGAATCAGAAAAATTATTCTCTGCCTTAGTTAAAGATAAACTAGAACAAAGAAGAAAAGCAGGTACATTTAATGGTAAGTTCTCTGCTCAACATCACTTCTTTGGTTATGAAGGTAGATGTGCTTTCCCTTCTAACTTTGATGCGGATTATTGTTATTCATTAGGCTATAATGCTTTCATGTTGATCCAATATGGTTTCAATGGTTATCTATCAAAGGTATCTAACCTATCTAAACCAGCAGAAGAATGGGTAGCAGGTGGTATGCCTATTACTAAGATGATGAATATTGAAAGAAGACATGGCGAGGATAAACCAGTTATTAGAAAAGCTTTAGTTGAACTTGATGGTGCTCCATTTAAGTTCTTTGAAGCAAATAGAGATAAATGGGCAGTTGAAACATCATTCACTTATCCTGGTGCTATTCAATATTATGGACCAAGTGAGATATGTGATATCACCACAAGAACACTTGCTTTAGAAAAAGGAAATAAATAATCACTAAACCTCTTAGCAATTAAGAGGTTTTTGTTTGCCTTGTACAGACAATATTAGGATTGTTAGATTTATCTTTGTTTATGAATTAAATATTCTTTAATATATCCTTCAATCTTTCTATTAAACATATATTTCCTGTTTTCAAATATTTTTATGTGCTAAAATTTCCCGTTTTCAATATTTACATTAAAAAAAT
>CAVDLK010000109.1:2072-4019 GCA_963609745.1 Erysipelotrichaceae bacterium
AAATGTAAATGTCTGATAATAAATATCATTTAACTTGGTAATGTTCAATGAGGAAAAATCATATGCAATTGTTTTGCGAAGTTGATTGAAATTTAATTCATTGTTTATATAACAATACTCGTTATCGATTTTATTCTTTTGTTTCTAGAAATCATGATAATGTAACATCTACTTTTTTTAGTAGCCAATCTTCAACATTAAAGTGAATTATTCCATCCTTAGACATATCAAATTTATCTAAACTAAATACATATTTAGGAGAAGGATCTCTAACTGAACTGTATGCATTAAACTCTCTTTCAATTACATCATCACTTGATAGATAGTAAGCAACTTGGATAAAACATTTCTTACCATCTTTTAACGCAACAAAGTCAATTTCACCTTTATAAGTTTTTCCTATTTTTATATCATATCCTCTATATAAAAGTTCGTTATAGACTAAGTTTTCTAAAGCATGTGATACTGATATTCCACTAGAATCACTACACGCAAGCATAAAACCATTATCAATGGCAAATTGTTTTTCATCTTGTTTTAAAGTTCTTTTGCTTGCGACATCATATCTTTTAACTCTAGATATTAAACATGCTTTTTCTAGTTTTTCTAAATATCTATATACATTCTCATAATAAATGGTATTAACATTATTTTTATTATAATAATCGACAATACTAGTGACTGAAAAGTCTTTTGTAACATTGTTGATAATGTATTTTGAGATTGTAATAAAGGTTTCTGTATTAATATGGGATTTGGGATTGCAGATATCTTTATCAATAATTCCATAGAATATAGATTTTAAATATTCTTTGATATCTTCAATTGATTCATAATCCATACGTTGAGGCATTCCACCATATTTAATAAAATTTATTAAAGGTTCATCTGGTAATTCAAGTCCATTTTCTTTGTAGTAATCTAAGAATTCGTTATAAGTGAAAGGCATTATTTTAAATTCTTTACATCGTCCCACAAGTAAACTTGCAAGTTTGCCAGATAATAAATTTGAATTACTACCAGTAACAAATATAGATACATTTTGTGTGGCTTTTAATGATGCTAATGTTTTTTCAAATTGATTAATATGTTGGATTTCATCTAGAAAAATATAATACTTATTATCATCGCTTATTTGTTTTAGAATGTAATCATTTAATTTTGAATAATTTTTTATTTTAGAAAATTTAACATCTTCAAAATTTATAGAAATAATGTGATCATTTTTTATGCCATAGTTAGATACAAGTTCATCTTTAATTTGATTTAATAATACGCTTTTACCACATCTTCTAACTCCAGTTAGTACTTTGATTAAATTAGATTCATAGAACTTTCTTATATTTTCAAGATATTGATTTCTTTTTATCAGCATTATTATCACCTCACATAAAGATTATCATATTAAGTGTTAAATATTCAAAATAATTTCGAATATTTAACACTTGATTGAATATTTATAAAACTATTATCTTAATGTTGATATCAAGTTGCTTGTCTAAATTATATTTATTTGTATTTGCCAACTGAAAACCGGCCACCGTTCTTTCATCAAATATAAATAAATTACAATAATGTTATTTCAATAATGCTATTAAAACTGAAATAAGAAATAAATAATAGATACTTTATTTCAAATAAAAAATTAATATTTCATATAGTTGAGAAGAATATTAATACTAAGCAATAAAAATTCTTAATAAATTCAGTGTAATTATAAGCAATCAAACATAACTATTAACTATCAATGCTTTTAATAATACTTTAAGTAAGATGATTGTTTTATATATGAATTAAAAGATGAAGAATCACCTCAATCTCTATTTGCTTTTATAAGAGATATTAATACTGCTACTAAAAACAATATGATTGTTAAGCTTACAAAAATTACAAAATTACCATTAACAAATGTAATAATATCTGAAAGCCAATATAAAAATATCATGG
>CAVDLK010000110.1:0-3957 GCA_963609745.1 Erysipelotrichaceae bacterium
AATATGATTACCTAACCGACCTTAGTGGCGCTCAAGGTATGAAAGGTGAGAAAGGCGACAAGGGCGAGCAAGGTATACAAGGTATACAAGGTGAACAAGGTATTCAAGGCATCCCTGGTGAGCAAGGTATTCAAGGTGAAAAAGGGGATACTGGAGCAAGTGGTTATACTCCTATTCGTGGCATTGACTATTGAACTGAAGAAGATAAAACAGAGATAATTGAAGATACAAAAGAAGGTATTGATTTATCTTCTAAACAGGATAAATTAGTATCAGCAACTAATATTAAAACAATCAATTCTAATTCAATTCTAGGGAGTGGTAACTTAGATATATCTGGTGTTCCAACGGGTGGTACTATAGGACAAATATTAGTAAAAGAATCAGATACTGCTGGAGATGCTGTATGAACGGATCAACAGCTTTATGTATCAGATGGTACATTAGCAAGTGCTACAATAAATGCTGATCTATTAGAAGGGCATAATAGTGATTATTTTCAACAGGCACTAGAAAGCGGTACAGGTATTGAAATAAATGGGAACATTATTAGTTCGACTATTCATACTCCTGTTCGTGGTACCGATTACTGGACTGAAGCGGATAAGACTGAGATAGTTAATGATACGAAAGAGGCTATTGATTTATCGAGTTATGCCAAGAGTAGTGAAATTCCTACCAAGACAAGTCAACTTACAAACAATAGTGGATATATTACATCAAGTTATCACGACAGCACAAAACAAGACAAACTATCCGCTACAGGAACACAATATCGACCTATATTTTATAATGGCTCAAGACTATATAATGTAGCAAATGTAGAATCAACTTATGTCGGATGGGCACAAACAACCCATGACGGCTTATCAGCATTAGACGCAGTTTTAAACGGAAGTGCTGTTAATGTTATGGCTTATGCAAGACCAAGTGCAATAACAATAGAATATACAGAAGATGGTGGTGCAACTTGGCTAGATTATGGTGCAACCGATAAACAAAAGAAAAGATTATTTCTTGGAAATGCAATTTCTAACATCATGATTAAACGAGATAGCGATTTAGTTGCAAATCAAAATGGGCTACGAATTACAATAGATGATGGTTGTGGCATATATTGCTACTCTACAATGGCAATTATTCATCATTATTTTCCGAGCGGTGTCAATGTTGAAATACAAGGGGCTATGTACAAAGACCCTGATACTTTCGTAACACTTGAAAGTGCTGAAAATGTCAGTGGTAACCCGAGCTATAGAGTTTTTAGGTTGGATAAATTTTTGTGGGGTAATAATCAAGTAAAAAAATTAAGATTTAATTTTATGTTTGTTGGAACTAAATATTTAACTTCAGGTCATACTGTTGCGGATATAAAGATTTTTTCGAGAAATACTTATTCTGCTTGTTCAACTCTTGCCCAAACAGGACATATATACAAATTCGATGAAAATCAAAACACAACATTCCCTGCAAATGTTTCAGCAACTTCCTTCAACGGTTCAGCAGTCCTCACAGGTACGCCAACAGCACCGACTGCCGCAGATGGTACGAGTACAACGCAGATTGCCACAACAGAATTTGTTACCAAGGCTATTACTAATGCACTAGCAGGATTAGATGCAAGTGAGGTGAAATACTAATGAAGAAGTTATACGAAGAAACTGATATACAAGCAGTCGCTGATGCAATAAGAGAGAAAAATGGCTCGACTGATACTTATAAGGTATCAGAGATGGCACAGGCGATTAGGGATATTGGCATACACTTATACGCAGGTGTTGACTATATACAAGCCACAGGGACGCAGTGGATTGATACAGGTGTGCCAGAAGCAAGTAACGAAACAATTAATGCACACTTTTATGTTGATAGTGCAAGTAATGACTATGTGTTTGGCTCGCAACAAAATGGCAATAATATGGCATATAATAGTATCTTCCGTAATCGTGTAATTGAATACAACTGGTCTGAATTGCGTTTTACTGACGCTGATGACATAATACTTACTGAATCATTGAATGACTCTAATATAACTATTACTGTAAATGGCACTACATGGACAGTTGCAACAGGGAATGTAATTGCTACAACTATTAAAATATTTGCCATTTATCGAAGTGATGGTGTAACTATTAGACCTTACGGCGGTGTTGTAAGATGCTACTATTTCCAACTGTATAATAACAATGTACTTGTAAGAGACTATGTGCCAGTTGTGCGTATATATGACAATGCTGCCGGCTTGTATGATAAAGTAGGTGGTAAATTCTACCCTAACCTTGGTAGCGGTGCATTTAACATTGGCACTTATACTGGCGAATATTACTAATGAAACAGGAATCAAATATAGTGAAGCAATAGACATCGAAAATTCTGGATATACATATACAGAAACTGATGAACCTATTGAAATAGAAGAGAAAGGAAAAATATAAAATGAACATTATTGAAGGAATTTTTACAGAAGATTTTTTAAGATTTATTTTAGCCCTAACAATATTAATGTTAGGCAATGCAGTATCAGGTGTTGCTAAAGCACTAAAGTCTGATACATTTGATTGGAAAGTATTACTTGAAGGAACTAGAGGATATTTATTCTGGGCAGTTTCTGCGGCTTTAACTGTTGCAGGCTTTCAAGTATATGGGGGTAATTTATCAGTAGTAATTGGTGACAAGACACTAACTCTATTAGAGGCTATTGAATATGCAAAACAAGCAGTATATTTGTATTGGGGTGCAAAAGCAATAGAGAACTTTATTGAATACGGCAAAATTGATAAAACAGTAACACCTACTGACCCACTAATTGATTATAATGTAGCAAGTGAAGATGAAGAAATAAAGGGGTAAAACATATGTTCTTAGAAAGACTAGGTGTATTTGATTATGCAAATAATAAGTATTATGTACCGGGCGGAAAATTTAATACTTCTTCTGCAACATCAAGTATAGCACTGCCTAACTGTACTACTTATGCTATGATGAGAGCAAATGAATTATTAGAAGCAAATAGTAGACTAAAAGATATTGCAAGAAAAGGTAGTATTGGATTTAGTAATGCTAAATATTGGTTTACTCAAACGGGCTATCCAACTGGTAATGAAATTAGAACAGGTAGTATTGCAGTATTCGATGGCAACTGTGGACATGTTGCTATTGTAGAAAGAGTTATTGATAGTACACACGCAATTATTTCCGAGTCTAATTACGATGATAATAAAGAGTTAAGAAATTATAAATTCTTTAGAAGTCGTCAAGTGGAATTAGTTGTTGGTAAAGCAACTTTATCGGGTGTAGGTAAGTTATTAGGGTTTATATATTTATCTCCTAATGATAAAAGAGTAAGCAGAGATACAAGTAAAGACCAAATAGAAGTATTTAGTCAAAAATTAAATGTAAGAAAATCAGCTAATGGTGAGTTATTCTCTACAGGCTTATACTGTCCGATAGGAATATATAATGTATTAGCATCTAAGAAAGACGGTAATTATACTTGGTATAAATTAGATGATGATATGTGGGTAGCTGGAGTAGATGATACTGTAACTTATTATCCAAAAAATAAAGATTTAGATGCAGAAAATAAACTACTTAGAGAAACTTTAAAACAAATTAATGATATAATAAAAAATGTAATATAAGGGAGAACAAGTAAATGTTAGAGACTATTACTGTAGGAGAGATTGTAGGTGCTATTTCTTTGTTAGGAATACTTGTGGGCGGAGCAGGCTATATAACAAAACCGATAAAAGAATACAACGAAAAGTATAGACAAATGCAAGAAGAAATTAAAAACATTAAAACGCATCAAGATAATGATAATAGACGACTTGCTACACTAGAATCAGACAGTAAAATGACTCTAAGAGTTTTAAATGCTATACTAGGACATCTTCAAACAGGAAATAATAATGGAGAGATGACAAAAACAAAACAAGATTTAGAGCAATATATAAT
>CAVDLK010000111.1:0-3898 GCA_963609745.1 Erysipelotrichaceae bacterium
TATTAATACTAAAAGAATAATTTAGGAAGGAAGATAGAAGAATAAGCATGAGTTCAATGATGGAATATAAATGTCCAAATTGTGGTGGTAAATTAGAATTTAATGCTGCTAGTCAGAAATTAAAATGTCCTTATTGTGATGGTGAATTTGATCCTAATAGTTTTTCTGATGAAGTAAAAATTGATGTCAAGAATGAAACATGGCAAGAGAATGATTTAAATGTTTATACATGTAATTCTTGTGGTGGAGTAATAATGGCTGATAAGGATACTGCTGCAACGGCTTGTCCATATTGTGGTTCACCTGTTGTGTTAAGTGGAAATCTCGAAGGATCATATCGACCTACTAGAATAATTCCTTTTAAACTTGATAAGAAGCAAGCGATTGCTAAATATGAAGAACATTTAAAAGGAAAGAAATTACTTCCTGATCATTTCAAGAATTTAGATTTGATTGAAGAAATAAAAGGAATCTATGTACCATTCTGGTTATTTGATGGTAAAGCAAGTGGCCAAGCATGGTATGATGCAGCAAAAATAAGAACTTGGTCAGATGGTGATTATAGATATACGGAAACATCAAATTATAAAGTATTTAGATCTGGATATGCTGATTTCTCTAAAGTACCAGTAGATGGAACAAGTCACATAGATGACGAATTATCACAATCTATAGAACCTTATGATAATTCTGAACTAATTGATTTCAATGAAAATTATTTACCTGGTTATCTTGCGGAGAAGTATAATGTTGAATCTAGTGATGCAATTAGTATTGCGAATAATAGAATTCAAAACTCTATGACATCTTTACTTAATTCAACAGTAATAGGCTATGATTCTATAATGAGTTCTAGACATAATGTTTCTATTAATGAAGGACAACAAGAATATGTTATGTATCCAATGTGGATATTAACAACTAAATATCAAGAACAAAACTATTTATTTGCCATGAATGGTCAAACTGGTAAATTTGTTGGAAATCTACCAACTGATAATAAGAAACTATTTAAATATGCCTTATTAACATTCTTGATAGTTTCCATAGTTGCTATAGCTTTACAATTTGTCTTAATTAAGGTGGGTATTCTATGAAAAAGATATTAACATTATTACTTACTTTATTACTTGTTTCTTATGCACACGTTATTAATGCGGAAGATAATTTAATTATTTCAAACATTAAAGTACCTATTTTAGCTGAAAAAACTAATCTAGTAGACTTAGCATCTATCTTCTCTAGTGATGAACAAATGGAATTAGAAACATTATTAGATGAAATATCTAGTAAACATAATATGGATATTGTTATTGTTTCTACTAGTGATACTAATGGTTTAGCATCTGAAGAATATGCTGATGATTTCTATGATTATAATGGCTATAAAGATGATGGTGTATTAGTTCTATATGACTTTGATAATAGATATATTTATATCTCTACTAAGGGAAATGCAATAAATTATATTAGTGATTATAGTATTAATTCATTATTAGATTTATATAATGATTTCTCTGATGATACTTATTTAAAAGTTAGTAAAAATTGTATAAATCAATTGGATCAGATATTAGTTAGTGGTGAAAATGGCCAAATTATAGATGGTAATAATACTATGCCTAGTGAATTTACTTCTACTAATATCATAATTGGTTTGGCTATTGGTGCTTTTGCAGCTTTAATATATACATTGATATTAAAAGGACAATTAAAATCAGTATCAACTGAGCACTTTGCATCTAATTATATAGATAATGGCAGTTTTGCTTTAAATGGACATGCGGATTTCTTTGTAGGGTCTCATATAAGTAAAACACCAATACCTAAAAATAATAACTCTAGTAGAGGAGTTGGTGGTGGTTCTTCTAGCCACACTTCATCAAGTGGCTCTCGCCATGGTGGTGGAGGTAGAAGATTTTAATATAAAATTAAACATATATAAGGAGGAAATAATATGGGTTTAATTAAAGCGGTTCTTGGCTCTGCTGTAGGAACTTTGAGCGAAACTTGGAAAGACTATTTTGTGTGCAATTCCCTAGATAATGACACACTTATGGTTAAAGGCGTAGCAAACGGCGGTGGCGGTTCAGGTGAAATAATCACTAATGGTTCTGGTATCGTTGTAGCTGATGGACAATGTGCCTTAGTTGTTGATGATGGTATTGTAGTTGAAGTTGCTGCTGAAGCAGGTAAATTCACTTTTGATACTACAAGTTCTCCTAGTATTTTTGATGGAGGACTTCAAGGTATTAAGGATACATTCAATGATATGATTGGTGTATTTACTTATGGTGGTAATGTTAATAAATCACAAAGAGTTTATTATGTTAACACTAAGGAAATTATGGGTAACTTATTTGGAACAGCTACACCAATTCCTTTTAGAGTTATCGATAATAACATTAATCTAGATGTAGAAATTCCAATTAGATGTAATGGTGAATATACATTTAAGATTGTTAACCCAATCGTATTCTATAAGAATGTTGCCGGAAACAAAGCTAGCCGTTTCACAAAAGAAGATTTAGGTTCAATGATGAAAGCTGAAGTTTTATCAGCATTACAACCTGCATTTGCTGCTATCGCAAAAACTGGTATCAGATATTCAGAAGTAGGTGCTCATGTTGAAGAATTAAAGGCAGCTATTCAAGAAAATTTGAATCCTAAATGGTCAAAAGATAGAGGTATTGAATTTGTTAATATCGCTATAAATTCTGTATCTGCAAATGCTGAAGATGAACAAAAGATTAGAGACCTACAGATGCGTGCTGTTAATAAGGATCAATCAATGGCTGCTGCAACTATGGCTGAAGCAGTTATGGAAGCTGCAAAGAATCCTAATGGCGCAGCAAATGGTTTTGTTGGCATGAACTTCGCTGCAGGCTCTGGTGTATCTGAAATGTTTGCTGCTGCAAATAATAATAAGGCTCAAGCATCTGCACCTGCTGCTAATACATGGACATGTTCATGTGGTTCAGTAAATGATGGTGCTTTCTGTCCTAAGTGTGGAAGCCCTAAACCAAGTTCATCATTCTGCCCAAGTTGTGGAAAGGCAGTACCTGCTGGTTCTAATTTCTGTCCATCTTGTGGTACAAAGATTAACTAATCATTAAAAGCCTCAATCGAGGCTTTTTTGATATGGAGGTAACATGAAAATATTTAAAAAGGCATTTCTATTAATATCGATAATCTTATTAATAAGTGGATGCAATAAAACCGAAGTTGATAATGAAAGCAAATTCGATATTGGTGGTAAAACATTCTATAAGGCATCTAATGATGAATATGTAGAAGATAGTGAAATATGGTTTGGCAAGGATGGTAGTTTTGTATTTAAAGATTGTTATTATGAAGAATATGTAAATGTTACTGGTACTTATGAAATAAACGAAAATGTCATTAAACTTTCATCAACTGATCCTGAATATGAATCTTATAAAACTTTTATATTCGAAATACAAGATGAACATACAATAACCCTAAAAAATGATTTATTTGCTTCTTTTATGAATGATGTTTATAGTGATGAAAAGCCTATACATGACTACAATAAAGTTCCAGAAAATTTATTAAATGTGACTCTTTATAATGCTAATAATGATTCATATATACAATTAAATGATGACGGAACATTTAAATTAACTGAAGTTGCTGGCGTTGGCATTTTAGAATATGAAGGTACTTGGAGTAAACAAGGTAGTGAATATTTACTCGAAAACTTTGGAACAATATATTCTGATAATGATTCAGAAGTTACTATTATTGATCTTATTCAAAATGATGAAGATTCATTTATGTTAATCAATAATCTAACTTGTTCTAGAAAAGGTGATGTTTTTACCTTTTATGATTATAGAGGCAGATATAATACTGATGTTGATGGCAACTATGATGA
>CAVDLK010000112.1:0-3895 GCA_963609745.1 Erysipelotrichaceae bacterium
ATTATTGCCTTATCTCATTGTAATCTTGTCATTAATGATGAGATTATGATGAGATTAATGTTATAAAGGGTTAAGAGTTCAGTTTAGAAACGTAAAATATGTGTTTTAAAATGTGTTAAAATGCATATATGTTTAGATTATTAAGAAAGTATACCAAAGATGGTTGGTGGGCTGCTTTATTGGGGCCAATTTTTACGATTAGTGAAGTAGTATTTGATGCATTAATACCATTAGTAATGACTGATATTATTGATATTGGTATTTATGAAATGAATGGTGATATGTCATATATCATCAACAAGGGATTGAGTATAGTTTTATTAGCTATATGTGCAGCACTTAGTGGTGCTTTGAGTGGTTTCTTCTCATCTATATCATCATGTAGATTTGTAAAGAATATCAGAATCGCAATGTTTGAGAAGATTCAAACATGGGACTTTGCCAATATTGAAAAATATCCTGTAGCAACCGTAGTTATGAGATTAACTACTGATATGCGTACAATGAGAATGGCTTATGTTTCTATTGTTAGAATGCTTGTTAGAGCTCCATTTAATTTAATAATTAGTTTCTATTTTGTATATAAAATTAATAGCCAAATGGCAATGATATTTGCTGTGGCAGGACCATTATTATGTGCTGGTTTAATCATTCTATATTCCAAAGCTCATCCAAGATTTAGAGAAATGATGAGAAGGTTTGATGAATTGGATGGTAATCTAGAAGAAAATATTGATGGCATTAGAGTAGTTAAGACATTTGTAAGAGAAGAATACGAAGAAGATAAATTTGAAAAATCTTCTAGTAATGTTAAAAATGCCCAAAGACATGCGGAAAATATAGTTATTATTGATAGACCATTCTTTGAATTAATTATGTATACTGTGATGATACTTATCTCTTGGTTAGGTGGCAAGAGTATTGTTGTAGGTACAATGACTACTGGTGAATTTATGGCATATCTATCATATGTTAAGGCTATCTTATTTGCCTTATTAATGATTGCGGATGTATTCATGCAGATAGTAATGTCACAAGCTTGTGTTGATAGAGCAAATGAAGTATTAGATGAAACATCAAATATAGATGATAAGAGTTGTGATCCTAATTTATTAGTAGAAGATGGTTCGATTGAATTTGATAATGTTTCTTTTAAATATTCTAATGATGCAGAAAAATATGTATTAAGTGATATTAATTTAAAAATAAATTCTGGTGAAGTTATTGGTATTTTAGGTCCTACAGGTTCTTCTAAGACTACTTTAGTACAATTAATCCCTAGATTATATGATACAAGTAAGGGAAGTATTAAAGTAGGTGGACATGATGTTAAGGACTATAAATTAGTTAATTTAAGACAAGCTGTAGCAATGGTTCTACAAAAAAATACTTTATTCTCCGGAACTATCGAAGAGAATATGCTTTGGGGTAATCCTAATGCCAGTCATGAAGATGTCGTACAAGCATGTAAGGATGCTCAAGCTGATGAATTTATAGTCGCTAAAAAAGAAGGTTACAACTTTGATTTAGGCCAAGGTGGTGTTAATGTATCTGGTGGTCAAAAACAAAGATTATGTATTGCTAGAGCATTATTAAAAAAACCTAAGATTATTATCCTAGATGATTCTACAAGTGCTGTAGATACTGATACTGATCATCGTATTCAATTAGCTTTAAAGAAGAACTTAAAGGGTATGACAACAATTATTATTGCCCAAAGAGTTGCTTCAATTAAGGAAGCAGATCGTATTGTAATAATGGAAGAAGGAAAGATTGCTGATATTGGTAATCACAATGAATTAATTGAAAGAAATGAAGTATATCGTGATTTATATAATACACAGATGGAAGGAGTAAGAGGATAATGGCAAAATATAGACAACTCCGTACATCAAAAGCAAGTGATGTTCCAGGTACTATTAAAAGATGTTTTGCTTATATTTCTAAGCATTATAAAAAGCGTTTTATTGTTGCGATAATTCTTATTGTTATTTCTGCTTTAACAGGTGTAGCAAGTTCTTACCTAATGTCACCAATTATTGATAATTATATTACTCCATATATTGGTTCAAGCAATCCTGATTATAGTGGCTTTATAAATATGTTAATTTTAATGGGAGCCATCTATTTGATAGGAATCTTTTCGTCATTTGGCTATGTTAAATTGATATCTGTTGTTTCAACGGGTATTTTATGTGAAATGAGACAAGAGTTATTTTCTGTAATGGAAAAATTACCACTTAAGTTTTTTGATACTAGAACTCATGGTGAGGTAATGAACTATTACACTAATGATATTGATACTATTAGGCCAATGATTGCTGAAGGCTTCCCAGCTTTAATTCAAGCAAGTATCACAATTGTTGGTTGCTTTACTTGTATGTTTGTTTTAAATATAAAACTTACTTTAGTAGTTCTTATAATGTTCTTTATCATGTTTTTTATGACTATCTTCCTTGCGAAGAGTTCTAGAAAAACATTTGCGGACTTACAAAAATCAGTTTCTACTATCAATGGTTATTCCCAGGAAATGTTTTCTGGCCAAAAGGTTATTAAAGTATTTAATCATGAAGAACAATCAATGGCTGGTTTTAAGGATATAGCTGAAGAATTATATAATTATTCTGTTAGAACTAATGCTTATGCATCAATGTTAATGCCTATAAATGCCAATATATCTTATATTACTTATGCTATTGTGGCAGTTGTTGGCGCAAAATTATTAATTAATGGCGAGTTAGCTATTGGCTCACTTGCTTCCTTCTTGTTGTTTGTAAGACAATTTGCTGGCCCTATATCAAATCTATCACAACAATTTAATGGCATAATGATGTCTTTAGCTGGTGCTGAAAGAGTATTTGATTTAATGGACTGCGAACCTGAATTAGACTATGGCATCATTGAATTAGTCAATGTAGAAAAAGACAAAGATGAGTTAATTGAAACTAATAAAAAGACTAATAGATGGGCATGGAAGATTCCGGTTGAACCTGCCAAATATGTTGAATTAAAAGGTGATATCAGATTAAATAATGTAAGTTTCTCATATGTAGAAGGTAAACCAGTATTGAAGAATATTTCTTTATACGCAAAACCTGGCCAAAAGATAGCCTTTGTTGGTTCTACTGGTGCAGGTAAAACAACTATCACTAATTTATTAAATAGATTCTATGATGTGGATGATAATGAAGGAATTATTACCTATGATGGTATTCCAATTAAAGAGATTAAAAAGGATGATTTAAGAAGATCGGTTGGTATGGTATTACAAGATACTAACTTATTCTCTGGTACAATCATGGATAATATTAGATATGGTAGATTAGATGCTACTGATGAAGAATGTATTGCAGCTGCGAAAAGATGTAATGCTAGCTCATTTATTGAAAGATTACCTCATGGTTATCAAACAATGTTGTCAGCTAATGGTTCTAACTTATCACAAGGTCAAAGACAATTATTAAATATAGCTAGAGCTGCAGTTGCCGATCCTCCTGTTATGGTATTAGATGAAGCAACCTCTTCAATAGATACTCATACTGAGAAATTAATTGAAAAAGGTATGGATGAATTAATGAAGGGTAGAACAACATTTGTTATAGCACATAGACTTTCTACTGTAAGGAATGCAAATGCGATAATTGTTCTAGAACATGGTGAGATAGTTGAAAGAGGAGATCATGAAGATCTATTAAAACAAAAAGGTAGATACTATCAACTATATACCGGTAAAGCAGAACTAGATTAAATCATAAACATTAAAATTAACAGAAATACTAATTGTGTTGTTGATAAATGATAACAACAAATTAGTATTTTTTAATATTTAAAGTAGATATGACCAATTTTTATCAATCGCCAATGTTCTTACAAACAAAGGAGTTAATCCTATGAA
>CAVDLK010000113.1:0-1137 GCA_963609745.1 Erysipelotrichaceae bacterium
AAACATATGTTATCAATAGCCTTATGAGTATTTATGATGATATTGATTCTTTAATTGAATATTATACAGAATGTGAATTAATTGGATTTAATTATTCAATTGAAGAATATTGTAATAACTTATCTAAAATTAGTGCTGATGATATTTCTAATATATTTAAGAATCATCATCATTATTTTGACTTCATATTATTAGGTACTAAAGATGAATAAACATATTAATAATTATTTTGATGAAACATATTATACTGAAACACTTAATAATGGCTTACGAGTTATTATCTTTCATAAACCAGAATTTAATACAACAACATGTTCATTTGGTACGCCTTATGGAGCATTAAAGATTAATCAAAAGATTAATGATAAGAAACATTGTTTTAATCCTGGTATTGCCCATTTTTTAGAACATAAATTATTTGAAACAAAGGGTGATGATATCCTTAATGAATTTTCTGCCATGGGAGCAAGTGTTAATGCTTTTACAAGCTACAGTGAAACAGTATATTATTTCAGTAAATCCGGTGATGATATCGATAGATGCTTAAATTTATTATTAGACTTCGTCCAATCTTTAGATATTAGTGAAGAATCTGTTGAAAAAGAGAAGGGCATTATAGTTCAAGAACTAGCAATGTATATGCAAATGCCAGATCAAAGGCTACTACAAGAAACATATAAGTGTCTATATAAAAACTTTCCTCTTAAATATGATGTTGGTGGTGACAGTAAATCAGTAAATCGTATAACTAAGAATGAATTAGAGGAGTGCTATAAGATTAATTATCATCCTGCCAATATGGTTTTATGTATCAGTACGCCTATAGATCCTAATAAAATAATTGAAATTATTAAAAATAATCAGAATAAAAAAGAATTTAGTCCATTTATCAAACCAATAAATTGTAATATTGATGAACCTGATGAAGTAGTAAAGAAATCATATTCTTTTAAAATGCCTATAAATACCAATAAACATATTTATGCCTATAAGATTAAACCTGATTTTACTGATTTAAATGATTGTTTCAAAAAAGAATGGGCATTAAGAATATTATTAGAATGTTATTTTTCTTCATTAAATCCTGATTATCAAAAATGGATTGATGAAAAAATAATAAATGACTTCTTTGGTTAT
>CAVDLK010000113.1:1147-3856 GCA_963609745.1 Erysipelotrichaceae bacterium
TTTTAATATGGATTATGCCAATATATTCTTTTATATTGAAAATAATGATAAAACCATCTTAAAAACATTAATTGATGATACATTAAAGAATGATTTAATAAATGAAGATAAAATTGAACAATTAAAACATCGTTTTATAGGTGCAATGTTTGAAGTATTTAATGATATAGAATCATTTAATAATGGCTATTTAAGAGATTGCTTACAAGAATTAGATTTCTTTAAAGCATTAGAAGACTTAAAAGCAATAAGTTTAAAAGATGTTGAAAACGTAGGTAAATATCTAAGTTGTCCACATAGAACTTATGTAAGTATGTTGAAAGAATAAGAATAAATCAATAATAAATTAGATAATCTTAAGAATAGTACCCTTTAATACTATGATATTTTAATTATGCAAGTAACTAGAAGGGAGGAAAATGAATTCAGTTCAAATTTGTGGAAGAGTAGTAGAAAAGCCACAAATAGGTCAAAGTCAAAACAGTGTGAAGTTTTCTAAGATTAGAATTTCGGTAGAAAGAAGCTATAAAGAAGATGAAGATAATCATGAAATATTCGAAGTTGTAGTATTTAGAAATCTAGCAGAAATTCAATTAGAAGTTGGCCAATATATAGGTGTAACAGGTAAATTATCATCTAATTGTAATGAAAAAGATGGAGTTAAATATTACAACTATTCAATTATTGGCAATACATTGTCCTTATTAGGCAATTAATAGTAATTATGGCATTTACTTTAAAAGTAGATGCCATTCTTTGTTTGATGAGATATTTTAATTAGCACATGATAATTATTTTGAATTTGAATATTGTATAATATTTCTTGTATGTTAGACTCATTGCAAGAAAAATTAACTAAGACTTTACGTAATATTCAGGGTAAAGGAAAACTATCAGAAAGAAATATGGAGGATACTCTAAAGGAAATTAGAGTAGCTTTATTAGAATCTGATGTTAACTATACTGTTGTTAAGAATTTTTTAGAGACCATTAGACAAGAATCAATAGGTCAAGATGTATTAAATAGTATTGAACCTGGTCAATTATTAGTTAAGATTGTTCATGATGAATTATTAAAACTATTAGGTGATGGTGATAATGAATTAAAATTTAATGAATCAGGTTTATCAATATTTATGGTTGTTGGCTTACAAGGTACAGGTAAGACAACGCAGGTGGCAAAGCTCGCTAATTTATTAAAGAAACAAGGCAAGAAGGTAATGCTTATTGCTGGAGATATTATTAGACCTGCTGCAATTGATCAATTAAAAACATTAGGTGATTCTATTAATGTTTATACATATTCTGAAGGTGTAGATGTTAGTGTCTTAAAGCAAGTTAAAAATGGTATAGAATATGCCAAGAATAATAATTATGATGTATGTTTAATAGATACTGCTGGTAGACTTCAAATAGATGAAACATTGATGCAAGAGTTAAAGGATATTAAAGATTTAACTCATCCACAAGAAATTCTTTTAACTGTTGATGCTTTGACTGGCCAAGATATTGTTAATGTTGCCAAAGCCTTCCATGATCTACTTGATGTTACAGGTTTAATTGTTACTAAATTTGATGGTGATTCTAAAGGTGGTTCAGTATTATCTGTTAAAGCAGTAACTGGTGTACCTATTAAATTTACTGGTATTGGTGAAAAGATTGATGATATAGAAACTTTCCATCCAGATAGATTAGCCCAAAGAATTCTTGGTATGGGTGATGTTGTTTCCTTAGTTGAAAAAGCTCAAGAAGAATTTGATATGAAGGAAGCAGAAAGATTAACCAATAGGTTAATGTCTGGTAAGTTTACAATGAATGATTTATTAAGTTCAATTGAACAATCTAGTAAACTTGGTCCTATTTCTTCTATTATGAAAATGTTACCTGGTATGTCTGATTTTGCTGGACAGATTAATGATAATGAGGTTGATGATCAACTTAAACATACTAGAGCTATTATTTATTCTATGACTCCTGAAGAAAGAGAAAATCCTGATATAATGCGTTCATCTCATAGAAGAAGAATTGCTGCTGGAGCTGGTGTAAGTATTAATGAAGTTAATAAATTAATGAATCAATACGAAAGAACAAAGAAGATGATGAAATCATTCTCATCTATGGCTTCTAAATTTAAGATGTAATATGTGTGGTAGATATCAATTTAATATTTTAGATAATAAAATTGGTAAACAAATAAAAGAAAAAACAAGAAAATTAAATCTCTTCTATAAACAAGGAGAGATTTTTCCTAGTGATAATGTTTTATGTATTATCCCTTCAGAAAGCAAAATTGATTTAACTGTTAAAAAGTGGGGAATAAAAGCAAAATCCTTATTAATTAATGCCAGGATGGAAACTATTGATGATAGATTAACTTTTAAAGCAATTAAAAATAATCGTTGTGCTGTTATATGTAATGGTTTCTATGAGTGGGATAAGGATTCTATTAAACATTATATTTCTACAACTGATGATTATATTTATTTAGCTTGTATCTTTAATGAGTCAAATGAATTAGTAATAATTACCACTAATTCAAATAATCAAATGAATAAGATACATAGTCGTATGCCTATTATTATGAATAAAGATGAAATGTTTAAATTCATTCATAATGAAGATGATATATTTATCGAAAAAGAACTAATAATTGAAAAATGTGATGAATATATAAGCTTATTTTAGAGTAGAATTGAAGTATGGAAGAGA
>CAVDLK010000114.1:0-3837 GCA_963609745.1 Erysipelotrichaceae bacterium
ACTTGTTATATATTTCTAATTGTTTATTTGTTAAATTGTAATTGCCATTTATTTTTCTAATTTTTCTAATTGTTTTAGCTTTAGAAGTATTTTTACTAGTTTTTAAGACTTTTGGAAGCATCGTATTAATGCAACTAATTAATGGTGATAAAGTCGTTCTAGAAAGCCAAAAAGCTAGTTCATATTGTTGTTTAGATAAAATTGGTTCATCATCTAATGGCTCAATTATTTGTTTTAATTTATAACCTTTTTGTATCTCATATTCATCTTTATTTAAATCGGTATAAGTACAATTTATACATAAAGCTGTAGTATATGAGCCAGCAAAAGATACTTTTACTCTAACAAATCTTTCAATATATTTGTCATAACAATAAGTAAAAGGATAATTAATATTTAATGAAGCATTAGTTACATAAACTTCTACTAAAAACATATTTACATTATATCTAAAAAAGAAGCATCACTGCTTCTTATTATTTAAATACAAATAAACTAATCGCAATCAACAATTGACCAATATAATATAATGACAAATTCGTAATACGCAATGAGAATCTAGTTTTATTAGTAAAGGTATTTAAAATTAAAACAATATCGGATATTAAGAATAACAATGCTCCTAAAGCATATAAGAAAGTAAATGAATTGATGTTATTAATAAAATTAATAATGGCAAAACAAGTTATTAAAGTCACTGCATCAATATAGAATACACCAAATATCTTAAATGCCATCTTAGCCTCAATTTGCTTAAATATCCATATTAATAGAATAATAGAAGCAATAATTCCAATTATAATTGAAAGTAACTTATTAGTACTTAAAGAATATAAAGGTACGAGATACATTAAATGACCTGTAAAGAAGATTAATATACCAATTAAGAATATCTTTGAACCTATCTTATCTAATACAAATCTTAGATTTAAAAAGAAATCACCAAGAGCACCAAAACATAGTCCTAAAACAATATATTTAGAAACTAATTGATTTTGACAATATTTACTAGTGATTAAACTTATTAGCACAAAAATAATTGAAGCACTTGTTTTTAATAACAAAGCAGCTAAATATTTCTTCTTGTGTTCAATAACAATAAAAGACGCTTGTAAAATGATACCTATAATCGCAAGTAAAAGTATTTTTGACATTAACCAATTGCTCCTTCCATATTTATCTTTAATAATTGATTTAATTCAACAGCATATTCCATAGGTAATTCTCTAGTAAATGGTTCAATAAAGCCTAGAATTATCATTTGTGTTGCATCTTCTTTTGAGATACCTCTAGACATTAAATAGAATAATTGCTCCTCAGATATCTTAGAAACAGTCGCTTCATGTTCAATAGTTGAAGTATTATTGGAAATTATATTGGTAGGTATAGTATCAGAACTAGATTGATCATCTAAAATCAAAGTATCACATTCAACTTTTGCTTTAGAATGCAAAGCATCCTTACTAATTAAAACAGTCCCACGATAATTTACCTTTCCACCAGCTCTAGATAATGATTTAGAAATAATTGTAGATGAAGTATTTTCCGCTAAATGAATCATTTTAGCGCCAGCATCTTGAATTTGATTGTGAGATCCAACTGCTATTGAAATACAAATACCTTTGGCATTTTTACCAGCTAAAATACATGCAGGATATTTCATATTGATATGAGAACCAATATTACCATCAATCCATTCCATAATGCCATTTTCTTCAACATAAGTTCTCTTAGTAACTAAATTTAAAATATTAGCCGACCAGTTTTGTACGGTAGAATAACGACATTTAGCATTCTTTTTAACAAATATTTCAACAACTGCCGCATGTAAAGAATCATTAGAATATTTAGGTGCAGTACAACCTTCGACATAATGCAAGTCAGCACCTTCATCACATATTATCAATGTTCTTTCAAATTGGCCCATCTGCTGCGAATTAATTCTAAAGTATGATTGTAATGGTTTTTCTAATTTAACACCTTTTGGTACATAGATAAATGAACCACCAGACCATACAGCAGTATTTAAGGCCGCAAACTTATTATCAGCATAAGAAACAACCTTACCAAAATATTCTTTAAATATTTCAGGACATTTCTTTAATGCAGTATCGGTATCATAGAATATAACGCCCTTTTCTTCAACTTCAGAAAGCATATTATGATAAACAACTTCTGATTCATATTGTGTTGAAACACCCGCTAAAAACTTTTGTTCTGACTCAGGAATCTTTAATTTTTCAAAGGTATTCTTAATAGTTTCTGGAACATTATTCCAATCCTTTTCTACCTTTTCACTTGGTTTTTTATAATAAACAAAGTCATTAAAATCAATATTACTTAAATCTGGACCCCATTTAGGTAAAGGTAGTTCAAGGAATTTTTGATATGCCTTAAGTCTAATTTCTAACATCCATTCTGGTTCGTTTTTAGCCTTAGAAATTTCTCTAATTACTTCTTCAGATAAACCCTTTCCCGTATTAAAAATTGTGACATCTTCATCTTTAAAGTCATATTTGTAATCATCTTGAGATTTTAAAATATCTTTATTATCGTTCATATTCATTTATCAACTCTTCTATGGCATGTATGCCTATAGTCCCACATTTAATTCTATTAGCTTGTTTATATAAGGTATCAAAACAATTAGCTTCTTCTAGTGTATCTTCATCAAAAGGTTTTTCATCAATCATTTTATAATATTCATTTATAATTCTTTTTGCTTCAGCAAATGATTTACCAATGACTAAATCACACATTATATCCGTTGATGAAGTAGAAATGGTACATGCTACACCATCAAACTTACAATCAACTATAATTCCATTTTCCGCAAGCATATAGACAGTAATATCATCAATACAAGATTCAGAAGCATTATGTACTGACTTATATCTATCATCATTAATTGCTTTCTTATTATTGGGATTAGAATAATGATCTAACATTATTTCCCTTTTAATTTCATTATCCATCATAATATTGACTCCACACACTTTTCTAGTGTTGTTTGTTTAATAATATTAATAAAATAATCTATTTCCTCTTTAGTATTATAAAAATACATTGATGCACGAATTGTTTCATTTACTTTAATAATATTATTTAAAATCTTAGCGCAATGATTACCAGTTCTAACACATATCTTATTCGCATTAAAATATGAAGCAGCATCTTGAGCAAAAATACCTTTCATATTAAAAGTAACAATACCATTATTAGAACCCATATTATATATATCTACATTATCTAGTTTAGATAATTGTTCAAAGAAATAATTACTTAACTCTTTACAATATTCTTCTATATTATCCATACCAATAGATTCTAAATATTTAATTGCAGAAGCCAAACCTAAGACTCCTTCGATATTTGGTGTACCAGCTTCAAATACTTCAGGAACTTCCTTTAATATCACATTGCCATAAGCATCAAATCTAGCATTTGCCCCACCACCTAAATTGATTGGATCCATCTTTTTTAATAAATCCAACTTTCCATATAAAACACCAATTCCTGCAGGACCACACATTTTATGTGATGAAAATGATAAAAAATCAATATCCATATCCTTAACATCAATTTTTAGATGTGGTATAGATTGAGCACCATCAACACTTACTACTGCCCCGTTTTCATGAGCTATTTGGCATATTTCTTTAACAGGATTAATAAATCCTAATACATTAGATACATGAGTAATGGTAACCAATTTTACATTATTATCTATAAAACACTTCTTATATTCTTCGATATTAAATGTTCCATTTTCATTTAAAGGAATATATTTAATAATTGCGCCTGTTTGTTTTGCGACCTTAAACCAAGGAAGAATAT
>CAVDLK010000115.1:0-3812 GCA_963609745.1 Erysipelotrichaceae bacterium
GCTATTGCCGCAGATAATCCTAATCAATTTGATGTACCAGAAGAGGTAGTTGAATAAATCGCCAGGGAGCAAAAGAATTCTTTCCTTACGCTTGCGTGAAGCAAGAAAAGGAAAGAGAAAGAGAAGAAAAGAAAAGCCCGCTGTCAAGCGGACAATTGTTTCTTTATGCTACAAAGTAGCATAAAGAAACACCAATAAAAAAAGAAAAAAAGGTTTACAAAGGGTTTACAAAAAGGTTTACAAATGGTTTACATGGAATTGAAAATATGAAGAAACACAGACAAAATAGTATAATTTATTCATGCAATATACATTAGATGGTACATGGTTAAATATTAATGTTGATAGTTTGTTTGTTAAGACTATACAAGAGTTTTTTGATGATTTTATTCCTAGTAAGAAGATTCAGCATTTATTAATTCAGAATAAGAATATTTTATTAGATGGTAATCCTGTGAAAAGGGAAGATGATATTGTTGGTTTAACATTGAGTATAAATATTTATCCTGAAACATATGAATATAAGAAGGTAGATAATAAGTTAGATGTTGTGTATGAGGATGAAATAATATTGGTTGTTAATAAGCCTAAGGATATATTGGTTCATTCTGATGGTAATGATGAGTTAACATTATGTAAGATTGTTGAGTCTTATTATGTAGATAGACCATATATTAGTGCTTTACCAATTCATCGTTTAGATAAGGAAACTAGTGGTTTAATGATATTTTCTAAGTCAATTGTATTTCAACCATTGTTAGATCAATTATTATCAAGAAAGCAAATAAGAAGAAATTATTTAGCTTTTGTTAAGGGTAAGGTTGAAGCGGGTACTTCTTTTGTTGTTGATAAGCCAATAGGTAATGATAGGCATAATGCGAATAAGAGGATTATATATAAGAATGGTCAATCTGCTTTGACTAAGGTTAAGAGTATTGGTTGTAATAAGAAGAATAACTATAGTGTTCTATATTGTAGTTTAGATAGTGGTAGAACTCATCAAATAAGAGTTCATCTAGCAAGTGAGGGATATCAAATCTTAAATGACCCACTATATGGTGTTGGTTCTGATTTGTGTATAAGGATGGGTTTATTTGCGGAGAGTATTGATTTATATCATCCATTAATTGAAGATGAGATGTCTGTTGAGGCAAATCTACCTAATGATTTAGCAAGGTTATATAGGGAAATTAATTAATATGATTTATGATGTTGTTATTGTTGCTTCTGGTAAGGGGCAGCGCGCAAATCTAGGTTATAATAAGGCCTTTTATAAAATGAAAGATGGAAGAACGATATTAGAGCGTTCGGCATCTTTATTTGTAGAGGATGAGGATTGTAGAAATATTATTGTAGTAACTAATGAGGATTATTTTGATCAAGTATTTAAAAATGATAAGGTTATTTGTACAGTTGGTGGTAAGGAAAGAAGAAATTCTGTTGAGAATGGTTTAAAACTAGTAAGTAGTGAATATGTATTAGTTCATGATGCTGCTAGGCCTTTTTTAAATAAATTGTCATTAGAGGAAATTAAAAAAGAACTTATAATAAGTGATGCTTGTATATTAGCGAGGAAGGCTACTGATACTATTAAGGTAGTTGATAATAATAAGATTGTTAAGACATTAGATCGTAATAGCATTTATATGGCAGAAACACCACAGGCTTTTAAAACAAGTTTGTTAAAGAAATGTTATGAGGATTCGGAAAATATTATCTTTACTGATGATGCTTCTTTAGTAGAATCTTTAGGTTATGTAGTAACTATTGTAGAGGATAAATTTGATAATAAGAAACTTACTAATGAAATGGATTTTATAGATTTATGATAAAAGAAGTTATTGTTGTAGAGGGTATAAATGATACAAAGAGATTAAAGTCTTTTTTTGATTGTGAAACTATTGAGACTCATGGTTTAGGTTTAAAGAAGGAAACTATTGAGTTAATAAGGGAAATTAATGCTTCAAGAGGAGTTATTTTATTTTTAGATCCTGATAGTCCTGGTGAAAAGATTAGAAATAGATTGAATAATGAGATAGCTGGTTTAAAGAATGCTTTCATATTAAAAGAAGATGGTAGAACTAGAAAAAAGGTTGGTATTGAACATGCCAATAAGCAAGTATTAGAGGATGCTTTAAATAATTTAATTACTTATAGTGATATAAAGGATACTATTAGTTTTAATGATTTATATGAATTAGGTTTAATTGGGGAAAATAACTCCAAGGAAAATAGAGAGATAATATCTCGTTATTATCATTTAGGTAAATGTAATGGTAAGATGATGCTTAAGCGTTTAAATATGCTTGGTATAAATAAGGAAGATATTCAAAAGGTGGTAAAATTAAATTATGATTAGACCATATATTGCAGACATGATTACTTTATCAAGGATTGTTGGTTCTATTAATCTAACATATATGCCAATTGATTCCATTGAGTTTATTATCATTTATACATATTGTGGTATTTCTGATGTATTAGATGGTTTTGTGGCAAGAAAATTAAAAACAGAATCAAAGATGGGTTCTGTTCTTGATAGTATTTCCGATTTAATATTTTATGCTGTGATGTTATATAAAGTTTGGCCTAAACTGCAAGAGATTTTGCCAGCATATTTCTTTGTTTTAATTTGGACAATTATGGGTATAAGATTGGCTTGTTATATGTATGTGCTTGCGAAAGATAAAAGGATAGCGAGTGAGCATTTTGTTATTAATAAGATATCTGGTTTATTAATGTTTTTAATACCATATTTAATAAATACTAAATTTTTTGTTTATTATGCTACTTTAATAATATTTGTTACAGCATTTGCAGCTTTTTATGAATTTCGTTATCATCTCACAGGTAAGAAATGATATCAAATATAAATTATGTTAAAAGCGTATTAGGCGATTTAAGGGCCAAGAAAAAGTTTGGCCAAAATTTTTTAATTGATACCAATGTTGTAGAAAAGATTGCCGCTATTGCTTGTGATAGAGATATCACAACTATAGAGATTGGTCCAGGTCTAGGAGCATTAACTGAACAGCTATTAAAGTATTCTAAGAATGTTGATGCTTATGAAATAGATAAGGATATGTATGAACTTTTAAATAATAATTTAAAAGATGATAATTTAAGAGTTTATTTAATGGATTTTTTAGATGTAGATTTATCTATATATAAGGATAAGGTAAATATTTGTTCTAATTTACCATATTATGTAACTACACCAATATTATTTAAAATAATTGAATCTGAATTAGATATAAATAAGATAACGGTAATGGTTCAAAAAGAAGTAGGAGATAGGTTGGCAGCCAAAGTTAATAGTGAGGATTATGGTGCATTATCTATTGAGGTACAATATCTGTTTGATGTTAAATTGGAAATGAATATTTCTAAGAATGTATTTTATCCTCAACCTAATGTAGATAGTGCTGTTATATCTTTTACTCCGAAAACTATTAGAGATATAGAATTTGAAAAAGGTTTTTTTGAATTTGTGAAGAATTGTTTTAGGATGAGAAGAAAAACTTTATATAACAATTTAAAGGGTTTATATGATGATGAATTAATTAAAAAAATCTTTAATACATTAAATATAAAAGATAATATTAGAGCACAACAATTATCTTTAGAGGAATTTATAGAAATATATAGGGTGGTTAATGAAGGATAGAGCTTACGCTAAGATTAACTTAGCATTAGATGTTTTTAATGTTAGAGATGATGGTTATCATGATATTAAATCAATTATGATACCAATCAATTTTTATGATGAATTGGAAATTAGAGTTGTTGATGCTGATGAATATGTATGTAAT
>CAVDLK010000116.1:0-3794 GCA_963609745.1 Erysipelotrichaceae bacterium
ATTTTTCTTATTTATAATCGTTTATCTTCTATAAATTACCTACAATATTAATTATCTTTGCGATATAATTTAATATGCATTATAGGAGGAAAAATTTTATTATGGGAAAAACTTTCCAATCAATGGATGGCAATACTGCTGCCGCTCATTGCGCGTATGCCTTTACTGATGTAGCTGCTATTTACCCAATTACTCCATCTTCAACAATGGCTGAAGTTGTAGACTCTTGGGCAACTGCAAAACGTCAAAACGTTTTTGGTAACATCGTTAAAGTTGCTGAAATGCAATCAGAAGCTGGTGCTGCAGGTGCTGTTCATGGTATTTTACAAGGTGGCGGTTTAGCTACTACATTTACTGCTTCACAAGGTTTATTATTAATGATTCCTAACATGTATAAGTGGGTTGGTGAATTATTACCAGGTGTTGTACACGTTGCTGCCAGAGCTCTTGCAACTAGTTCACTTTCTATTTTTGGTGATCATGAAGATATTTATGCTGCTAGACAAACTGGTATCTGCATGCTATGTTCAAACTCTGTTCAAGAAGCTATGGACTTAGGTGGTGTTGCACACTTATCTGCTATTAAGGCAAGTGTTCCATTTATGCATTTCTTTGATGGTTTTAGAACTTCTCATGAAATTCAAAAAGTAGAAGTTATGGATTATGACTATCTAAAATCATTATTAGATATGGATAAGGTTAATGCTTTCAAGAAGAATGCATTAAATCCACATGGCAATGCTGTAACTAGAGGCGGTGCTGAAAATGATGACGTTGTATTCCAAACTAGAGAAGCTCAAAATGAGCATTTCGCTAAAGTTCCAGATGTAGTTGCTGAATATATGGCTAAGATTTCTGAACATACAGGTAGAGAATATAAGCCATTTACATATTATGGAGCTGCTGATGCTGAAAGAATCATCATCGCTATGGGTTCTGTAGTAGAAACTATTAAGGAAGTTATTGATGCTTTACTTGCAAAAGGCGAAAAGATTGGTGTTATCTCAGTTCATCTATATAGACCTTTCTCTGCTAAATATTTATTAAATGTTTTACCTTCAACAGTTAAAAAGATTGCTGTTCTAGATAGAACTAAGGAAATTGGTACAAGAGAACCATTATATCTTGATGTATTAAGTGTATTAAAAGACAAAGATATCAAGATTATTGGTGGTAGATATGGTATCGCATCTAAGGATACTGCTCCTAACCAAATTAAAGCTGTTTATGACGAACTAGCTAAAGAAAATCCAAAAGAAGAATTCACTATTGGTATCGATGATGATGTTACTCATCTATCACTTGAATTAGATCCTGATTTCAAGATTAATGGTAACTATACTTCATGTCTATTCTGGGGCTTAGGCTCAGATGGTACTGTTGGTGCTAATAAGAACTCTGTAAAGATTATTGGTGATAATACTGATAATTATGCTCAAGCATATTTCCAATATGACTCTAGAAAAGCAGGTGGTGTTACTAGATCTCACTTAAGATTTGGTCCTACTCCTATTACTTCTACATATTATGTAAATAATGCTGACTTCATTTCTTGTTCACTAGATTCATATGTATTGAAATATGATGTAACTGGTAACTTAAAAGATGGTGGTACATTCTTATTAAATACAACTATTGATGCTGATAAGATTGAAGAATATCTTCCTAATAGAATGAAAGTTCAATTAGCTAAAAAACACGCTAAATTCTATATCATCAATGGTACTAAGATTGCTAATGAATGTGGTATGAGAGGTAAGACTAATACTACATTACAATCTGCATTCTTCGCTTTAAATGAACAAATCATGCCTTATAGCCAAGCAGTTGAATTAATGAAAGCTGCTGCTAAGAAGTCTTATGGTAAGAAGGGTGATGCTGTTGTTCAAGCTAACTATGATGCAATTGATGCTGGTAAAGCAGGTCTAGTTGAAGTTGAAGTTAAACCTGAATGGGCTAATCTTCCTTCTAAATTTGAGATTGCTAAGACTGGCGATCAATATATGGATGACTTCGCAAATAAGATTGGTTATCTAAATGGTTATGATATGCCAGTTTCAGATTTCACAAAGAATGGTGTTCTTGATGGCACAATGAGAAATAATGTTTCTTATGCTGAACATAGAAATATTGCTTCATTTGTTCCTAAGTGGAATCCTGATAACTGTATCCAATGTGGTTTCTGTTCATTTGTTTGTCCACATGCAACTATTAGACAATTTGCTTTAACTGATGAAGAAATCGCTAAGGCTCCTATGGCTTTCGATACTATTAAAGCAGTAGGTAAGGGTGCTGAAAATTATAAATTCAGAATCCAAGTTTCTCCTGATAACTGTGTAGGTTGTGGTCTATGTGCTGCTGAGTGTCCAGGAAAAGCTGGTAATAAGGCTCTAGAAATGGTTAACGTTCATGAATTAATGAATGAAGCTCCTCTAGCTGATTACTTATTCAACGAAACTGAATACAAGTCAGAACTTGTAAATGATACTCCAAAAGGAACTCAATTCTTAAAACCATATTTTGAAGTTCCAGGCTCATGCCCAGGTTGTGGTGAAGCTCCATATTATAGATTAGTTTCACAATTATTTGGACCTGATATGTTAGTATCTAACGCAACTGGTTGTTCTTCAATCTATTGTGGTTCTACTCCTTCAACTCCATTTGTTTCTGACAAGGATGGCAATGGTGTTGCTTGGGCTAACTCATTATTCGAAGATAATGCTGAATATGGTTATGGTATGGCATTAGCTAAGAACTATAAGAAAGCAACATTATTAAAGATAATGGAAAACAACTTAGACAAAGTTGAACCAGAACTAAAAGAATTATTAGAACAATATCTAAAGATCAATGGTAACAGAATTGAAGAAAAGAAGATTGCTTCTAAGATTGGTGAATTAGCTGGTAAATCTGCTTGCCAAGAAGTTCATGTATTAGCTGATGAAGTAAGAGACCTAGTATCTTGTTCAGTATGGATTGTTGGTGGTGATGGATGGGCTTATGATATCGGATACGGTGGATTAGACCATGTTATCGCTAATGACTTAAATGTTAATATCTTAGTACTTGATACTGAAGTATATTCAAATACAGGTGGCCAATCATCTAAATCTTCACAAGCTGCTTCTATAGCACAATTTGCTGCTGGTGGTAAAGCTGTTGCTAAGAAGGACTTAGGCCAAATAGCTATGAGTTATGGTCATGTATATGTTGCTTCTGTATGTATGGGTGCAAATAGAATGCAAACTATTAAGGCTCTAAAAGAAGCTGAAAGTTACAATGGTCCATCTCTAATCATTGCTTATTGTCCATGTGAATTACACGGAATCAAGGGTGGCTTAACAAAACAACAACTAGTTCAAAAACAAGCTGTTGAATGCGGATATGTAACTCTATATAGATACGATCCAAGAAATGAATCACCTCTAACTATTGATTTCACTAACCCAGACTTTGAAAAATTCAATGACTTCCTAATGGATGAAGCTAGATATAATAACTTAGTTAAGGTAAATCCTGAAAAGGCTCAAGAATTATATGAAAAAGCTAAATCTGATGCTAAGAGAAGATTTGAAAATTTAAAAGCTAGAGTTAAATAATAAGAATAATATTTATTAAATTAATTAAATTAAGAAAGTGCGGTATGTTTATCGCACTTTTTGTATGGCTACAATAATTATAAGTATCAATCAAAAAACTTTTCTAAAGAATTTATATATTATTTTTCGCAGAGTTCATCCATCTATGAAAACGTTTCTTTATATATACAAATTAATTTTAACATTTATAAATCA
>CAVDLK010000117.1:0-3730 GCA_963609745.1 Erysipelotrichaceae bacterium
GTCTTATAGCGGCACTAACTATGACCCTAAAAAAGATACTTTAGTCTATGCTTTAGGGGGACTAGGTGAAGTCGGTAAAAATATGTATTGTTTTGAACACGATGATGAAATCATCGTTGTTGATGCGGGAGTTAAATTCCCTGATGATGAACTTTTAGGTGTTGATTATGTAATACCTGATTACACCCATTTAATTAAAAACAAGGATAAGGTAAAAGCTCTAATTATTACCCATGGTCATGAGGACCACATTGGCGGTATTCCATTTTTCTTAATTGCTTGTCCAGTACAAAAAATATATGCCCCAAGATTCGCAAAGGCCTTAATTGAAAAGAAACTACAAGAAAGAAGAAGATTATCAAAAACAGAAGTTATTTTAATTGATGAAAATTCTTCTATTGCTACAGAACACTTCAAGATAGGTTTCTTTAATACTGTTCACTCAATCCCTGATTCACTAGGTGTATTAATTAATACTCCAAATGGTAGAATCGTAGAAACTGGTGACTTTAAATTTGACTTAACACCAATTGGTCAAAACTCTGATTATCAAAAAATGGCCTATATAGGTGTAGCCGGTGTAACCCTATTAATGTCAGATTCTACCAACTCTGAAGTAGATGGTTTCTCAATCTCTGAAAAACAAGTTGCTTCTGCTATCAATGATGTAATGAAGAAAACGACTGGTAGATTTATTATTTCTACCTTTGCTTCTAATGTTAATAGATTGGCACAAATCATTAGGACCGCTAAAGATTGTGATCGAAAGGTATGTGTTATCGGTCGTTCTATGGAAAATGTTGTTGAAATTGGCATGGAACTAAAATTTATTGATGTACCAGAAGATACTTTTATATCACAAGAATTAGTTAATCAATATCCACCTGAAAAATTGTGTATTGTTTGTACAGGTTCCCAAGGTGAAGCACTTGCAGCATTAAGTAGAATTGCTGGTGGTTCACATAAATATGTCCATATTATTCCAGGAGATACCGTAGTATTTTCTTCAAGTGCAATTCCTGGCAATGCTTTAAATATTGGCGGTATTGTCAATCAATTAGTTAGAAATGGCGCGAAAGTACTCGCAAATTCAACTCTATCTTCTTTACATACTACAGGACATGCTTCTAAAGAAGAACAAAAGTTGATGTTACAATTAATCAAACCTAAATACTTCATGCCAATGCATGGTGAATATAAGATGTTAAAACTACATGCTGATTCAGCAGTTGAAACTGGTATACCAAAAGAAAATTGTTTCATTTGTTCTAATGGTGATGCCCTAGTATTGCATGATGGCGAAGTATATCGTTCAAATACCAGAATTCAAACTGATGCTATATATGTTGATGGCAATGATATCTCTGGATTATCTACATCAGTCATCAAAGATCGTAAAATCTTAGCCGATAATGGATTAGTTGCTGTTATTGTCTGCATTGATTCAAGATCTAATAAGATATTATGTAGACCTGGTATTGTATCTCGTGGCTTTGTTTACCTAAAAGAATCACAAACATTAATAAAAGAAGCAGAATTAATTGTCTATGATGCTTTAAAAAATGCTATGAAACAAAAAGTTACCTTTGGCGATTTAAAGAATTGTATCAGAAATACTCTTGAACCATTCTTATATGAGAAAACAAATCATAATCCAATTGTAATTCCAGTAATATTAAATCATATAGATGCTATGAAAAAAGATTAGGGACACTACAAAATGTTCCTTTTTAAAAAAACTTGAATTTTTCAAGTTTTTTTATACTAATCTATCAAATAATTTATAGAATTCTTTACGACTTACTCTTGGTGCATTTATACATTCTTCAATAGGCATAGAGATTATTGTGTTATTTCTAATACCTACACAATGGCCACCAACTCCAGAAATCAATAAATCAACTGCTTTATTGCCCATTCTTGAGGCAAGCACTCTATCGCTTGGCGTAGGAGAACCACCTCTTTGAATATGTCCTAAGATTGTAGCTCTTCCAGCAAATCCAGTAGCACTTGATATTTTATTTGCCAAAGCATTAACATCACATACTTTCTCAGAAACAATAACAATGGCATGATTTTTACCTTGTGCTTCAAAATATTTAACCTTTTCTATTACTGCTTCTTCATCATATCCAGTTTCAGGAGTAATTAAAACTTCTGCGCCACATGAGATACCAGAATAGATTGCTAGATCACCACATTTATTACCCATTACCTCTACTACCGAGCAGCGATGATGAGAACTAGATGTGTCTTTTAGTTTATCGATACATTCAACAATTGTTTGCAAAGCAGTATCAAAACCGATGGTAAAATCAGTTCCTTGAATATCGTTATCAATAGTTCCAGGTAAGCCAATACAATTAATGCCATGTCTAGTTAAAGCAGCGGCACCTTTATAAGTACCATCACCACCAATAGTGATTAAAGCATCAATGTTGTTTTCCTTTAACTTTTCTACACCCTTAAGTAAAACTTCTTCTTTAGCAAATTCTGGAAGTCTAGCAGAGCCTAGTATTGTTCCACCACGAGATAATATTTCTGATACAGAGTTTTTATTGAAAGTAACAAAATTGCCCTCAACCAAACCTTTATATCCATCTCTAATACCAACAGGTTCAATACCACTTTCTATTGCGGTTCTTGTTACTGCTCTAATAGCAGCATTCATACCAGGTGAATCACCACCAGAAGTCAACATACCTATTTTTCTTATCATATTTCTCTCCTCATATCCTTACCTAATAATACATAATCATCAGCTAAATTATCTATTCTCACCATTAAACGTCTAGCATTAATAGCATCAGAATTATTCTTTCTATCATATGTATAATGTTCTTCTAAATTAGCCTTATCACGATTAGAAGTAAATATAGTAGTTAATTTATTTTCTAAACGATAATCTAATATTGTAAATAAAATATCATCTCTTACAAATTCAGAAACAGCCTCACAACCTATATCATCTAGAATTAAATAATTACATTTTTGTAAAGTATTCATATTGATATCAAATAAAGGATTTCTTTCCGCGATATATGATTTCATATCCTTAATAAAATTAGTTACCTTCACAAAAGCAACCTTTTGTTTCTTTAAAACTAAACTATTAGCTAATGCAATACATAAATAAGTCTTGCCACTACCATTATTACCATAAATATATAAGCCTTTTTTATCACCATCAACAATTTTTCTTAATCTTACATATAATTCTTCTTGATCAGTTGTTGGCTTAATATTATCTAAGTTAATATCAATCAAACTTGTAGGAATATCACAATATGAATATGATTTAATAAAATTCTCTTTTCTTATATTTGGTAAAGCATATGGACAATTTTCTATTTCATCAATTATCACACCATCATAACGTAAATCTAATCTTTGGCCACTAGTAACTTGCTTGCACATATTCAAACCTCTACAACCATTACATAAAGACCTAGATTTATATATCCTTAAAAGTTTATTCTTATTATTCTCTAAATAAGCATCAGATAAGTTATTTCTTATAAAGAAGTCACTTAGATATTTATCACTTTTTATTAAATCTAATTCCTTACTCATAACTTACCAGCCTTTTTTAATTCATTCTCAATTTCTTCTCTAGACAATTTTTCTGTTTTAGAATATTCATATTTAGGTAAAGTAATACTCTTTTTACCACTACTTGTATTATAGGCGTTTCTTAATCTATTTAAAGCATCTGAAGCATTAGTAATAT
>CAVDLK010000118.1:0-3702 GCA_963609745.1 Erysipelotrichaceae bacterium
GTATAATTTTTATCTATTTTCACAAAGAAATTATACATTATTTATATTTAGTTAAAAAAATGTTAATTGTAAATGATTTTTAATTATAGTAAAATTTAAGCAATGAGGGAGTAGCAGCGCATTGCGTGGCAATCCAACAACTCGGTAAAACCTGGTTTGTCTTAAATTGCGAGACTCATGTATAACATTCTTATACATGGGCGATATATGATTTTCCATGTATATACATGGTTTTTTATTTTAAGGAGAAAAGATGGAGAAATTTTATTTAGAGAATTTAGATGAGGTTTATAAGCAATGCAATTCAAATGCGAATGGTTTAAGTAGTGAAGAAGCAAATAATAGGTTAAATATTAATGGTAAAAATAAATTAAAGGAAGCAGAAAAAGAGCCATTAATAAAGAAGTTCTTAAATTCTATATCAGATCCAATGATAATCATGCTTATTGCTGCTGCTGCAATTCAAGCAATTGTTAATGTTTTGGAAAGTGGTGGCGATTTAAGCAAAGCTAACTTTACAGAAGTTATTGTTATATTGATTGTTGTAATTATTAATACCATCATGTCATTATTTCAAGAAGCCAAGGCTGAGGGAGCAATGGATGCTTTAATGCAAATGACAGCTTCTACTTCTAAAGTATTAAGAGATGGTGAAGTTAAGATTATCAAATCTGAAGATATTGTTATCGGTGATGTTATAGTCTTTGAAGCAGGTGATACTGTTCCAGCCGATTGTCGTATTATTGAATCACATTCTTTAAAGTCTGAAGAAGCTGCTTTAACAGGTGAATCTGTTCCTGTTAATAAGATTATTGATGTTTTAATGCTTGAAACAAATAAAGAGGATGTTCCTCTAGGCGATAGAACAAATATGTTATTTAATGGTTCTACTGTTGTTTATGGTAGAGGTAAGGCTATTGTTGTTGCCTGTGGTATGGATACGGAAATGGGTAAGATTGCTGATGCCTTATCACAAGCCAGCAAGGAATTAACACCACTTCAAAAAAAGATGGCAGAACTATCATCTTTCTTAACAAAATTAGTATTAGGAATATGTATTCTAGTATTTGTTGTTGGCCTTGTTGAAGCATTGATATTTAATGATGAAGGTTTCTCATTAGGAGTTCTAGGAAGTAGTGCCTTAGAAACATTTATCGCTGCTATTGCTTTAGCAGTTGCGGCAATTCCTGAAGGTTTACCAGCTGTTGTTACAATCATCTTATCAATTGGTGTTTCAGCAATGGCGAAAAGACAAGCTTTAATTAGAAAATTAAATGCTGTTGAAACTTTAGGTTGCACAAATATTATTTGTTCTGATAAAACTGGTACTTTAACCCAAAACAAGATGACTGTGGTTGAAGAATTTTCAATTCATAAAGGCTTATTGGCAAAGGGTATGGCACTTTGTAGTGATGCGCAAATCAAAGCTGGCGAAGATGAGGCAAAGGGTGAGCCAACTGAATGTGCTTTAGTTAATTACGCTCATAAATTAGGTTATGAAAAATATCTATTAGAAAAAAATCATAGAAGAGTTGGTGAAGCTCCATTTGATTCCAATAGAAAGATGATGTCTACTATTCATGAATCAAAAGAATATAGATATGTTCAATATACTAAAGGTGCTTTGGATGTTTTATTAGATAGATGTACAAAATATATTGATGCTGATGGTGAAAAACCATTAGATGAAAATAGAAAGAAATTAATTTTAGATAAGAATAAAGAGTTTGCCTCAAAAGCATTAAGAGTATTAGCTTGTGCTTATAAAGATTATGATGCTATGCCTGAATCTTTAGAACCTGAAGACTTAGAACATGATTTAGTATTCATTGGCATAGTTGGTATGATAGATCCTTGTAGACCTGAAGTTTATGAAGCTATTAATAAATGTAGACAAGCTGGTATTAGACCAATAATGATTACTGGTGACCATAAGGATACAGCAATCGCAATCGGCAAAGACTTAGGTATCATAACTGATGATTCACAAGCATGTGAAGGACAAGAATTAGATAAATATAGTGATGAAGAAATGCTTGATGTAGTTGAAAAATATAGCGTTTATGCTAGAGTTCAACCAGAACATAAAACAAAGATTGTTAATGCTTGGAAAGCAAAAGGTATGGTTACTGCTATGACAGGTGATGGTGTAAATGATGCACCATCAATTAAGGCTGCTGATATCGGTATTGGTATGGGTATTACTGGTACTGATGTAACTAAATCGGTTGCTGATATGGTATTGGCTGATGATAATTTCGCTACTATTGTAAATGCTGTTGAAGAGGGTAGAAAGATTTATGATAATGTTTGTAAAGTTATTCAATTCCAATTATCAACAAATCTTTGCGAAGTAATTATCATGTTTGTTGCTTCTATATTGAACTTTACTATCTTATCTCCTGTACATCTACTTTGGGTTAATATGGTAACAGATTCCTTACCTGGACTTGCTTTAGGTATGGAAAAAGCTGAAGATGACATCATGACTAGAAAACCACGTAGTTCAAGTGATGGAATATTCGCAAATGGTAGTGGTTTTGATATGATATGGCAGGGTATCTATCTAGCAATTATTCAACTTGCTGCTTACTTTATTGGCTTATATTTAGAAACTGGTACTATTAAAGGTTTCTTTGGTGGTGAAGAATGCGTTAATGCGATTGCTATGGCTTTCTTAACAGTTAACTTTACCGAAATATGTTGTGCAGTTAATATGCGTAGTCAACATAAAACAATCTTTTCTAAACGTATGTTTGAAAACTTTAACTGGTGGTTATTAGGTGCTGCATTATTATCAGTTGCTTTAACTCTTGTAACAATTTATGTTCCAGGATTATCTAATATCTTCGGTATTGTTCCAGGAACATTTGAAACTAAAGAATTATTAATTTGTATTGTATTATCATTAACTACTTTCCCTGTATTTGAATTAGGCAAAGCTTTAAGAAGAGGAAAATAATGTTTTTAAAAATTGTTTTAGCTATCATTTTAGTTTATGCTTTTATAATCCTATTATCATCATTTGATAGTGATACTGATAATGGTGATTATTTAGTTGTATTAGGATATAAATTAATTGGTGATTTATTACCATTAACATTAATTATGAGACTTGATAAAGCAAGTAAATATTTAATTAATAATCCAAATTGTAAAGTTATATTAAGTGGTGGCAAAACAAATAATTCTTCTCTACCAGAAGCAATTGCTATGGAAGAATATTTATTAAAAAAGGGTATTTCAAAGGAAAGAATTATTAAAGAAATGTATGCATTAGATACCATAGATAATATTAAATATTCTAAAGAAATTATTAAAGCTGATTCTAAGGTTGTTATATTATCATCTAGATATCATATTTTAAGAGTTAGAATGATATGTAAATTCTTAGATGTAAAAGCTAAATTTATTGCTTCTAATTCATCTCCTCAAGATAGTATAGTTAATCTATTTAAAGAGGAATATCTGATAATTAAAAATTATATTATGTTAAAGAAATCTAAAATTTAGATTTCTTTTTTTATATCAATCTTATTTAAGAATAAATTCAATTGTTCTTTATTATATAAACTTAATAAAAAATTTTGTTTAGCACCAGGATATTTGTGATAAATAGAATGAAGAAGTTCTTTTATTTCTTGTCTTTGGGTATAACCATCATTTGGACAACCCGATTTAATAATTGGTATATTTAAGGAC
>CAVDLK010000119.1:0-3688 GCA_963609745.1 Erysipelotrichaceae bacterium
ATATTAATGAAGCATATAAATATTTAAATGAATCTAATTCTTATGATATTGATTATTTTATAAATATTCCGCATATTAAATTAATATTAAGAGAATATATCCCTAATAAATCAGAGAAATATTATGATGAAATGTTAAGACAATTTAGGGAAAGTAAAAATTGTATCTTTAATAATGATTCTTTATATATTGTTAAAGAATATGGAAAGATTAATATCTTTTATAAAGATGAGGATTATTCTTATGTTTTTAATAATATAGATGATGTTAAGAGTAAAAAATATAAATATTTTATGGTAAGAAAAAAAGGTAGTAGTAGACAGGGTGCTACATTATATGATAGTGATTTTCCGATAACTATTAGAAATGTTAAAAAGGATGATTATATTAATATGGTTTATGGTACTAAGAAACTTAATCGTTTCTTTATTGATAATAAGATTAATTTAAAAGATAGATTGAATTGGCCAGTGTTAGTTAATAAAAAGGGAGAGCTTATTTTAGTGCCAGAACTAGGCTGTGATATTAATCATTATTCTACTAAACATAATATATATGTGCTAAAATTGAACTAGTATGGAGGTTTTTAATGAGCCAAGATTATATTAAAGAAATATTATTCTCAAACGATGATATTATTGCTCGCTGTAAAGTATTGGGTAAAGAAATTACTCAGGAATATGCTGATAAAAATTTATTGGTAATTGGTTTATTAAAGGGTTGTATTCCTTTTATGGCAGAGTTGATTAAACATATCGAATGTGACTGTGAAATTGATTTTATGGCTGTATCTAGTTATGGTGATGAAACAGTTTCTAGTGGCGATGTACGTATTTTGAAAGATTTAGATCGTTCAGTTAAAGGATATGATGTAGTAATTGCTGAAGATATTTGTGATACTGGTAGAACTTTAAAAGTTGTTAAAGAATTGCTTTTATCTAGAGGCGCAAAATCAGTTAAAATCGCTTGTCTTTTAGATAAAAAAGAGCGTCGAGTAGTAGAAATGGAACCAGATATTATTGGTTTTTCTATTCCTGATGCTTTCGTAGTAGGTTTTGGTTTAGATTATTGCCAAAAAATGCGCAATCTTCCATATGTAGGTATTTTGAAAGAAGAAGTATATCAAAAATAGAGGTAATTAATGAAAAAGAATAAAAAGAATCTAATTAGCTTAATACCATACTTCGTGGTGGTTATATTCTTGATGCTGATGTTATTCTCTAATCCTATCAGCACAACTAATACTAGCCTCACTTATAATGAATTCAACGAGTTATTAGAAGCAGGTAAAATAAGCGAAGCTAAAGTATCAGTAGATTATAATACTATGACAGTAACTGGCACTTATGAAATTGATGGTAAAGTAGGAGCATTCTCTGTTGTAATTCCTAATACTGAGGAAGCAGCAAACTCTTTAACTTCGAAATTAACAACATCAGTAAAAGATTTAGTATTTGTAGATGCTAATGAATCTAATATTTGGGTAGAATTATTAGGAAATTCTATTCCTCTAGTATTATTTATTATTGTTGGCACTATCTTAATGAATAAGATGGGTGCTGTTTCTAGTAATAAACAAGCCTTTGATTTTTCTAAATCTAAAGCACGTCTAGAAAAGGATATTAAAGTTAAATTTGATGATGTTGCTGGCTGTGATGAAGAAAAAGAAGAGATGCAAGAAATCATCGAATACTTAAAATCACCTAAGAAGTTCGCTAAGATGGGTGCTAGAATTCCTAAAGGTATCTTGATGGTAGGTAATCCTGGTACTGGTAAAACATTACTTGCTAAGGCTGTAGCAGGCGAGGCAAATGTACCATTCTATTCCATCTCTGGTTCAGATTTCGTTGAAATGTTTGTTGGTGTAGGCGCTTCTAGAGTTAGAGATATGTTCTCTAATGCGAAAAAGACTGCTCCATGTATGATATTCATTGATGAAATTGATGCTGTAGGTAGACAACGTGGTGCCGGCTTTGGTGGCGGACATGATGAAAGAGAACAAACATTAAACCAATTACTAGTTGAGTTAGATGGTATGTCAGATAACTCAGGTGTTATTGTTATCGCTGCTACTAATAGACCTGATGTCTTAGACCCAGCATTATTAAGACCTGGTAGATTTGATAGACAAATTACCGTATCTTTACCAGACTTAAAGGGTAGAGAGGCAATCTTAAAGGTACATGCAAGAAATAAGAAGATTGCGGAAAATGTTGATTTAAATGCATTGGCTAAAAGAACTCCAGGCTTCTCTGGTGCTGATCTAGAAAATGTCTTAAATGAAGCTGCTATTTTAACTGTTAGATACAATAAGGAAGAAATAACAACTGAAATTATCGATGAAGCAATTGATAGAGTTATGATGGGTCCTGCTAAGAAGTCTAGAACTTATGATGATCATACAAAGAAGTTAGTTGCATATCACGAAGCAGGTCATGCCATTGTTGGTTTAAATTTACCTGATGGTGCAATCGTACAAAAGGTAACAATTATTCCTAGAGGCAATGCTGGTGGTTATAATTTAATCACACCTCGAAAAGAAAAGATTTTAAATACTAAGAAAGAATTATTAGATACTATCACTTCTTATATGGGTGGTAGAACTGCTGAAGAATTATTCTTCAATGATATTACTACTGGTGCTTCTGCCGATATCCAACAAGCAACTAGAATCGCTAAAGATATGGTTACAACATATGGTATGTCTGATTTAGGACCTATTCAATATGATAGTGGTTCTTCAAGTGTATTCTTAGGTAGAGATTATAATTCTCCTACTAATGCATCAAGTCAAGTTGCTTATGAAATTGATATTGAAGTTAGAAAGATTATTGATAAGTGTCATGATGATGCTAAGAAGATTATCACTGAACATAAGGATGATTTAATTAAGATTGCTGATTCATTGATGGTTCAAGAAACTTTAACAGCTGAAGAAATCGATGAAATTTTAAAGGGTACATTGGTAATTCAAGATGGTAAATTAGTTCATGTTGAAGAACCAGTCAAAGTTGAAAAACCAAAGAAGAGAAGGACAAAAAAGGCAGCTGAATAAGTTGCCTTTATTAAATTTATGGAAAATAATTGTTTAATCGCAACTGTTCTAAATGAACATGCTAGAGTCTATATTTTAAATGCTAAAGATATTGTAGAAAAAGCAAGAGAGTATCATGACTTATATCCTACATCTTGTGCTGCCCTTGGTAGAACCTTAGCAGTAACAGCCCTATTAGGTATGATGCAAAAGGATGAAAATGAGGCTATTACAGTACAAATTAATGGTGGAGGACCTATCGGTACTATTTTATGTGTTTCTAATTGCGAAGGGCATGTAAAAGGCTTTTGTGCCAATCCACATTTTTATAAAACATATGAAGATAATCCTCATAAACTTGCTGTTGGTGAAGGTGTAGGTACAAATGGTTATTTAAAAGTTATAACTGATTTAAAACTAAAACAATCTTATTCTTCGCAAGTTGAGTTACAAAGTGGAGAAATAGGAAATGATTTTTCCTATTATCTTTCAATGTCAAAACAAGTTCCTAATATTGTATCTGTAGGAGTATTAGTTGATGTTGATTATTCTGTTAAGTCAGCAGGCGCAATGATTATAGAACTACTTCCAGGACATACAGAAGAAGATATTGTATATTTAGAGAACCTAAATCTACAACCAATATCTACTGTA
>CAVDLK010000120.1:0-3422 GCA_963609745.1 Erysipelotrichaceae bacterium
GTATTAAAACTATTAATAATTTAGTTGATATTTCTAACTATGTAATGTTAGAAACTGGTCAACCTTTACATTTCTATGACTTAAGATCTAATCCAAATAAAGAGATTACTGTTAAAGATAATTATGTAGGTACTTATACTGCTTTGGATGGTGTTGAATATAAGATTGAAGAAGGTGATTTGATGATTACCTCTAATAATGAGCCTATTGGTATCGCGGGAATTATGGGCGGTGATAATACCAAGATATTAGATGATACAAAAGGTTTAATTATTGAGGCTGCTTTATTTGATCATGCACAAATTAGACGTACAAGTAATCGTTTAGGACTACAGACTGAAGCTGCTGCTAGATTTTCTAAAGGTCTAGAACCTATGGCTCAAAATAAAGCAATGGATAGAGCTGTTCAATTATTAATTGAATATGCCGATGCTAGTGAAATCGAAGAAACTGTCGAATATGGTAAGGCAGATTATGAACCTTATGAAATAGTTGAATCTTTAAGTCATTTAAATGCTTTAATTGGAAAATCTTATACTATGGATGAAGCAACATCAGTAATGAGAAGACTTGGCTTTAATGTAAGAGTAGAAGGTGATAACTTTATTACTTCTATTCCTTCATATCGTGCTTCAGATTTAAAAATACCAGAAGATATTGATGAAGAAATTGTCAGATTAACTGATTTTGATGATTTAAAATCAACACTTCCATTAATGCCTCAAACTGTTGGTAGACTAACTAAGATGCAAAATATGCGTCGCGTTATTAGAGACATATTATCTATTGAAGGCTTCTATGATACTGTTAACTATACATTAGTAAATGATAAATATATTGAAGATGCTTGTATGCCAGTAGGTGAGGCTGTATCTCTTCTTTCTCCTTTATCTGATGCTAGAAAATATCTAAGAACTTCTTTAATGAATTCTTTACTTGAAGCTTTAATTTATAACATTGACCATAATAATGAAAATGTTAAGTTATATGAAATTTCTAAAGTTTATGGTAAAGATATTGAACAAGAAAGATTAGGTATAGTTTTAGAAGGTTCTTTATTATCAGAAAAATTAAAGAAATTAGAACTTCAAGCTGATTTCTATACTTTAAAGGGAATCATTGTTTCTTTATTAAATAAATTAGGTTTTGAAGGCAATAGAGTTCAAGTTAAAGAAAATACTATTGATACTAAACATTTCCATCCTTATCAATCAGCAATCATTGTTATTGATAATAAGACAATTGGTATCTTTGGTAAATTACATCCAACCTTCTTAAAAACTAAGAAGTTAAATGATATCTATTATGGTGAATTAATTATATCTGAACTTGAAAATAGTAAATTAAGTAAGGTTAAATCACCAATAATTAATAAATATCCATCAATTTCTCGTGATATTTCTATCCTTGTAAGTGATGATGTAAAAGCTTGTGATTTAATATCATCTATTAAGAAATCGGGTGGTAATATTGTTAAGAATGTTGAAGTATTTGATGTATATCAAGGTGAACATATTGATAAGGGATATAAGTCAATATCTTTAAGCATTACTTATGAAGATCCTAATAAGACTTTAAAGGTTGATGATATTATCCCAGTTCATGAAGCAATTGTGAATAATATTCTAAATAAATTTAATGCAACACAAAGATAATACATAATTGTCGTCTAAAAAGATTTATTAGATAATAGTTTTAAGGACAAAACTATGATATATTCATTTGATAACTTCAATAAAATTAAAGTCTATCATCGACAATTTTGCTGTGCTGTTGGAATGTTTGGCAATGATATATATGCTGCCTTATATTATCAACAAGGAAGTTGTGGCTCTGAATATTGGCTAGATTTCTATAGAATAAGCAAAGATGAATTTGATGATTATCCAAATAATGCATCTGAGCTAAGTAGAAAAATAAACGATAATCATAAAGAATTTCTTTGTTCAAACTATAATGGTAAAGATGGTAGGGCGTATCGTTTTGAATATATAGATGGTGAAATCAATGTATTATAAGTTAATTGGGGCTATTATGACTAACTCATAATAGCCTTTTCTTAAACATCTTGTGATAGAATTACTACGAGGTGGTTAAATGATTTATACTTGTACAACTAATCCTTCTTTGGATTATTATATGACTTTAAAACAACTTAATATGGGAGAAGATAACCGTAGTGAAATGGAAGTTTTTGATGCTGGAGGTAAAGGCGTTAATGTTTCTATTGTTTTAAATAATTTCCATATTCAAAGTTCTTGTTTAGGTTTTTTAGGTGGTTTTGTTAAAGATTTCTATTTATCTTTTATAAGTAAATATCCTTATATTCAGCCATTATTCACAACTATTAAAGATAACAGCAGAATTAATTTAAAGATAATGGATGATAAATATGAAACAGGTTTAAATGCTATTGGTCCTCATATTAGTGATGAAGAATTCATTAAGTTTAAAGCAAAATTATCTAGTATTTATGAAAATGATATTTTCGTTTTATCTGGTAGTATAGAAAACGAGATAGAGGATAGAATGATAGATACAATTCATGATCTTGCTAGAGATGGTGTAAGAATTGTTTTAGATACCGAAATTCATATTATTGATAGGTGTTTAGATGTTAAACCATTATTAGTTAAGATATGTGAAAGAGATATTAAAGATAATAATACGACTATTAAAGATATGGCAAATAAAATGATTGAAAAAGGTGCTCAATATGTTTTATATTCTGAACCAAATCAAAGTTCATATTTATTCACAAGTCAAACATGTTATATTTGCGATAAATTAAATAGTGTTTCAATTAATACAACTGGTTATTCTGATTCAATGGTAGCAGGCTTTATATATGGTGTTATTAGAGGTGGCAATGCTATTGAAATGTTTAAATATGCCATTGCCGCTAGTATTGCTTCATCTATTAGTAATGATTTAGATTCAAAACAAAAGATAGAAGATGTCTTTAATACAATTGAGGTTAAAGAATTATAATGAAAAAAATTATTATTTTATTTTTAATGTTATTTATGTGCTGTTCATGTACAAAGGATAATACAACAGGTGTTGATTATACATATGAAATAGTATCTAAATCTGTTGATATGTCAGCATATGATGGAGTTAGTTCAACGCAACATATGTTTAGAGGTATAACAGTTGATCAGTTATACAACACTATTGATAATGATTCTTCTGCAGCATTTTATTTAGGTAGAACAAATTGTGAATGCTGTCAAACTTGTGTTCAATATCTAAATGAAGTTGCCACAGAATTAAATGTAACTATCTATTATATTGATGTTTATAATAGTGAAATGCCATTAGAAACAGAGGAAGAGATAACAAGACTTACTAATTATCTATATCCCATATTAGAAGAAGTTGATGGAGTTAAAGAACTTCAAACTCCAACAGTATTCTCT
>CAVDLK010000121.1:0-3362 GCA_963609745.1 Erysipelotrichaceae bacterium
ATCTTTTCTAAGAATGCTAATGATAAATTCAATGAAGATTTCTTTATTAGAAGAGTAAAATATGCCATTGATTATCGTATATCAGTTATGCAAGATATCTCTAATTGTCGTATTATCTTTGGTGAAGCCGATGGTTTTCCTGGTCTTACCGTTGATAAATATAATGATATATTAGTATCACAAATTGCTACTGTAGGTATAGAGATAAGAAAAGATATTATTTATAATGCTATATTAAATCAATTTAAAGAATATAATATAGAAATTAATGCTATATATGAAAGAAATGATTTTAAATCAAGAGAATTAGATGGTTTAAAACTATACAATGATTTTTATTATCATAGTGACACATTTGATACCAATACAAATGAAACAATTATTATAGAAAATGGTATTAAATATTATGTTGATTTTAAAAATGGTCAAAAGACAGGTTTCTTCTTAGACCAAAAGTTTAATAGAGAATTAGTATCAAGGATTGCTAAGGATAAAAAGGTATTAGATTGTTTTACGCATACTGGTTCATTTGGTTTAAATTGTGTTAAAGGTGGGGCAAAACAAGTAGTTAGTATTGATATCTCTAAACTAGCAATTGAACAATCAAAAAGAAATGCTGTTTTAAATAATATGGAAGATAAGATTGAATTTGTTTGTGCTGATGTTTTTGATTATTTAGATACTATTAAAAAAAGATCATTTGATTTAATAATCTTAGATCCTCCTGCTTTTACAAAATCTAAGGCTACTATTATGTCAGCTTATAATGGTTATAAACATATTAATTCTAAGGCTATGTCAATATTAGGAAGAGGGGGCTATTTAGTAAGTTGTAGTTGTTCCCACTTTATGAATGAAGAATTATATGTAAAGATGTTATTAGAGGCAGCTAAGGAGAATAATCTAACCTTAAAGCAAATATCTTATTCTCAACAGGGCAAAGATCACCCAATTATCTTAAGTGATAAGCAAACTGATTATTTAAAATTTTATATTTTGCAATTGATGTAATTGATATATGTGTTATAATTATCAAGCGAATAGAAAACTATTCCTTGTCTATATATAAGATATAGACCGTTAGACCAGAAGGAGGTAAAAATAGGATGAAACAATACGAGACAATGTATATCATCAAACCTACTCTTGACGATGCTGCTAGAGCTGCTTTAGTAGAACAAATGCATGGCATTATTACTGAACATGGCGGAACTATCGACAACGTTGATGATTGGGGCATGAAAGAATTTGCATATGAAATCGATCATATGTCAAAAGGCTATTATGTTGTAACAACTTATACTGTTGATGTTGAAGGTTTAAATGAATTTGATCGTTTAATGAGAATCAATAGTGATATTGTTAGATTGATGACTGTTTGTGCTGATGAGAAAAAAGGAACTAAGTAATGATTAATATTAATCATGTTACATTAGTCGGCAGACTTGTAAAAGATGTCGAATTAAAAAAGACTCCTTCAAACACATCAGTTTGTAGTTTTACTGTTGCATGTGATAGAAGAATTAAATCTTCTCAACCTGGTAGCCAGGATGCAGATTTTATAAGTTGTATTGCGTGGAGGCAAACAGCTGATTTTCTATCAAAATATGGCAGTAAGGGCACTATTATTTCTGTTGAAGGTAGAATTCAAACTAGAAATTATGATAATGCCCAAGGACAAAAGGTATATGTAACTGAAATTGTTGCGGATTCTGTACAATTAATCAGTAACAGAAATGGTACAAGTGTTGCTGATAATAGCGTTAAACCTAGTACACAGGCAACAAATCAAGGTTACAATCAAACATTTACTCCAAGTGTTGAACCAAGTTATGGATCTGATTCATATGATGATGATTTCTCAAACACACCATCACTTGATATTTCTAGTGATGATTTACCATTTTATTAATAGAAAGGAAGCAAATTATGGCTTTTAGAAAACAAAGAGTCGGTTATAAGAAAGTTTGTTATTTCACTAAAAACAAGATAACTTATATTGATTATAAAGATGTTGAATTATTAAAGAAGTTTATCTCACCTAATGGTAAGATTACTCCTAGACGTGTTACTGGAACTAGTGCTAAGTATCAAAGAATGCTTACTACTGCTATTAAACGTGCACGTCAAATGGCATTACTACCTTACGTTGATTAATTTAAATTACTAACCTCCACATTTTTGTGGAGGTTTTATAAAAGAGGATTATGAATAAGACAAAGAAAATAACTCAAGGCGCCATGATGCTTGCCATCTATGGTGCATTAGTATTAATTGATAGAATTACTGCTTTTTGGTTTACAGAACTTGTAGTTTTGATTGCCCCAATTATTATTATTTTATATTGTTGCATGCAGACATTTGTAGACAGCATATATCTATCAATTGGTGTAATTATTATGAGTTTCTTATTAGGAAACTTCAATACAACATATTTAATATATGTACCAGTAGGTATTATTACTGGTTTAACTTATAGTTTTGGAATTACTAAAAATTTAGATAAAAGATCATTATTATTGATATCTGTTAGTGTATATACCATTTGTGAAATAATCGCCTATTATTTTGTATATCCTTTAATAGGTTTCCCAGTTTCCCAAATGATTAGTGAATATAAACTAGCATTTGATTCCGCAGCTAGTACTATGGGCACTAGTTATACCGATATGTTTAAAAATGTTGGCTTAGATTTTGATAAGTTGATTGTTATTATTTTCTGTTTATCAACAATCTTAATGGGTGCTATGGAAGGACTTATCATTCATATTTTAACTGTCTTCTTATTAAAGAGATTTAAGATTAAAGATTTAGGTTCTATCAATTTATGGGAAACTAAACCAAATAAAGTTGTGGCTTATTTAGCACTACTTTCTGTTGCTTTATCAAGTATTAAGAGCCTTATCAGTAATGAAACATTAGGTTATATAATAATTACCATTTCTATAATAGGATCTATTATATTGTTATATTATGGTTATATCTTCTTAGTATTATATGGAAATATTGTTTTACATAAGAATATTGTGGCATTTGTAATATTATTTGCGATATTTATGCCATATATTATATTCTTAGTTGTTATATTGGGTTTCTTATATGCTGCAGGACCTCTAAGATCTTATTTAGAGAACAAATTAGAATTAAATAGACAAGTAAAAAACAATAAAGACAATGAATAGGAAAAATTTTGTTAGAACATTATCTATTATCAGTAGTGTCATTATTCTATTGATATTAGCGTTGCTTAGTTTTGTATTTAAGCAAGATGTTTTAATTGCCTTATTTATTAGTATTGTTTTTATTTTAATATTATTAATTATTTTCTTTTCTTTAGATACCATGGAAAATGAAAATAATAA
>CAVDLK010000122.1:0-3261 GCA_963609745.1 Erysipelotrichaceae bacterium
ATACAATTCTCTTTTGCCCCATATTCTATTAAATGCTTCTTAGTAACCTCGCTACTACAAAAGAAATCAGTACAGATATTTTTTATAATAAATTTCTTTACTATATCCTTTAACTTGTTTTCCTTTTCTCCTAAAGCAAAACCATCAACATTAACAAATCTTCTCTTACCCTTTAACTTGTAATATAGCATCCCTAAGATATTAGTCTTTAAACCGTAACCATCAAATAATACAAATGATTCCTTATTGTCTTTTAATAACTTGATAACATCAAAACAAATTGGATCATCTTTATCCTTTAAATTATTTAATTTTTTGATATGACATATTTCAGATTGATGTTTTAAAAACTTTTCATCCCTATCTTTTTCTCTATCCTTAGTATAAGCAATAGTAACATCAAAATACTTGGCAAGTTCTTCTTCCCATCTTAATCTGTATGGTGCAATATTTGAAGTAATAACTAATATCTTATTCATTTATTTAGTTCCATCATTCTACATAATTTATACATTAACTTACTAGACATACTACAAACAAAGCCTAATAAATAAGCCTTATTTTCACCTATTCCCTTAATTCTATTTAATATACTTTTACCATCCATTGCCTCATATACTTTTTTATAATCCTTATAATCAAGTAACCTAGCACAAGTATATAGTGTGCCTAACTCCCATCTTGGTAATACCTTATCAGTAATATCCTTATATTCGGGATATCCACTAAATAAATCATTGGTATAAGTACTATATTCCTTAAAACTATTCATAATCTTATCTAAAGATGATGAAGTCATAATAGAGTTTTCTCTAATATAATAACCATACATCTTTTTATATAAATATATGGCTTTATTAGTATTTAATATTACATTCCAAATAAAAGGTTGATCTTCTGAAAATCTTAAGCCTTCATTAAAAGATAATTCATTCTTATCTAAAAACTCTTTCTTAAATAACATTGATGGAACAACAAAATTAATCGTTCTTTTTAAGAATGTTTTCAATAATTCATCCCTATTAAATAAAATTTCTTCTCTATTATCATTATTACCTATTTCTTGTTTCTTAACAAATAAAAAAAAAAAAAAAGAATAGTCAGCATTCTCTTTTATTAATGCATCTAATAATGTTGATAGAAAATCCTTAGCTATATAATCATCTGAATCAACAAAAGATATGTATTCACCCACAGCTACTTTTAATCCAGCATTTCTAGCACTAGCTAAACCACCATTTTCCTTATTAATTACTTTATATTCAATATCCTTATCTTTTAAATAATCATCAGCTAAATTGATACTATTATCTTGAGTTCCATCATTTACTAATATCAATTCAAAATCTTTATAGTCTTGATTAACTATACTCTCTAAACATTTCTCAATATATTTTTCAACATTATAGACTGGTACAATTAGAGAAATCATTTCTTTCTCCATACCATCTTATTAACTACACCGGTATATGATTGAATTATCTTAACAACCTTATTGGATACATTTAAATCACAATAATCTGGAACATTCTCTCCTAAATCATAGTTTTGTTTCATCTTAATAGCTAAATCAACAGACTGTAATACTTCCTTCTTACTTATTCCCGATAAGATAAAATTACCCTTATCTAAAGCTTCTGGTCTTTCGGTAGAAGTTCTAATTGTTACAGCAGCAATTGGTTCACCTATTGCTTGAAAGTAGCTAGATTCTTCAGGTAAAGTGCCACTATCGGAAACAACACATAAAGCGTTCATTTGGAGATTATTATAATCAATAAAACCTAATGGTTTATGCATAATAACACGTTTATCTAATTTAAATTTTGTTTGTTTTAATTTCTTTTCACTTCTTGGGTGGCAAGAATATAAAACCGGTAAATCATACTTTTCCGCAATAGCATTTATCGCATTAAATAAAGATTCAAAGTTTTCATCAGTATCAATATTCTCTTCGCGATGTGCACTTAATAAAATATATTTATCCTTTTCTAGATTTAATCTACTTAAGATATCAGATTCCATTATTTCATCAATATGAGCCTCTAATACTTCGGCCATTGGTGAACCTGTGACATAAGTTCTTTCCCTCGCTACACCTGAAGCATTTAAATATCTTCTGGCATGTTCGGAATACGCCATATTAACATCAGATATAACATCAACTATTCTTCTATTAGTCTCTTCTGGCAAACATTCATCAAAACATCTATTGCCTGCTTCCATATGGAAGGTTGGAATATGTAATCTTTTAGCTCCAATAACTGACAAACAACTATTAGTATCACCTAATACAAGTACAGCATCAGGTTTAGTCTTTACCATTAACTTATATGATTTATCAATAATATTACCAATCGTAGATCCTAAATCATCACCTACAGCATCTAGATAATAATCAGGTTCTTTTAACCCTAAATCTTTAAAGAAAATACCATTTAATTCATAATCATAATTTTGACCAGTATGAACGAGTATGGTATTAAAATACTTTCTACATTTTTTTATTACTTCTGATAATCTAATTATCTCTGGTCTAGTACCAACAATAATCATTAATTTTAACTTACTCATGGTCCTCTCCTTTAAAATCCACTCTCGCAAATGCAATGAAATAGATAAATATTGTCATATAGCAAGAATATTTATTAGCCACCTCAGTAATCAATAATACTGACATAATACCTAATAACAACAATTTATAAGTATTGATACTTATATTGTTTTCATCTTTATTATGATAAACAATTCCAATACTTATTACTAATAACCAAATCAAAGCACTCATAATAAGCATGATGTAATATGCAATAGTACTAATACTCTCCATATGATAACCATATTCAATAGAATAAAAGTCTCCACTCCAAACAACATAAAACTTATTAGCCAATAATTCAATTAACTTTAATGGATGGGTAAATAAATATTTATATTCTTCTATTAATGCACCCTTTTCACCTTCAACCAAATTATCATATGTTAGCTCAACACCCTTTGCTTGCCAATACTTCTTAGCAGCATTTTTACCTCTACCATCAGTGTGTCTACCCATACTATTTAAGTCACAACCAATTAATAATTGTTCAACATTATTACTTTGACTTTGAGTATTGCCTTCCAACCTTGTTGTTACAACATTAGATGACAATATAGTCATTATTAAAACAATCAATAATGTTATTCTTTTATTAATTTTTATATTACTTAATAAAATTATTATAGCTAATACAATAAACCAGATCTTACCAATTGGACTAACTG
>CAVDLK010000123.1:0-3199 GCA_963609745.1 Erysipelotrichaceae bacterium
AGCACGCCGATGAGATGCTGTTCTGGACAAGGCAGGAGTTTCAGACCTTCATTGAGGCCATGAAAGACCGCCCTGCCAGCTATGCGGTATTCATGACGCTGTATTTCACGGGAATTCGGGAAGGCGAACTGTTGGCACTCACGCCGTCGGACATCGACTTTGAAAAGAAGACCCTAACGGTGAACAAAAGCTATCAGCGTCTCGGCAAGAAGGACATTATTACTACGCCGAAAACGCCCAAGAGCAACCGCACCATCCCTATCCCGGACGGCCTTTGTACCTGTTTGCAGGAGTATATGTCCCATTGCTACGAGTTGCAAAAGGATGACCGGCTTTTTCCCTACACCAAGAGCTTCCTGTATCACGAAATGGAGTATGGCTGCAAGGCATCCGGGGTGAAGCGCATCCGGGTGCATGACATCCGACACAGCCATGCAAGCCTGCTGGTAGAGATGGGCTTCTCACCGCTGCTGATCGCGGAGCGGCTCGGACACGAGAAGGTGCAGACCACGATGGACACGTACAGTCACCTGTACCCCAACAAGCAGGTGGAGGTAGCCAGACAGCTCGACGGCATCATGCCGTGAGCCTCTGGCTACAAAAAAGGCTTCAGATGTAGCCGATTTGTAGCCACCCGAAAAGTAAAATCCCGAAAAACGCTGTAATATCAACGCTTTTCGGGATTCAGATAACACTAAATATTTATTCCCACTCTATTGTAGATGTAGGCTTATCAGAGTAGTCCCATAGAACTCTATTGATGCCATCAACTTCATTGATGATGCGATCTCTTATTGTATATAGAGTTTTATATGGTATTTCATATGACTTAGCGGTTACTGCGTCTTTAGTATTAACGGCACGAATTACTGCTGCCCAACCCATATATCTTTTACCATCTTTAATTCCTGTTGATTTCATATCAGGAATAACACAGAAGTATTGCCATGGTTTTACTTTTAATTTTCCTATTTCTTCTCTAACAATAGCATCTGCTTCTTTTAAAGCATCTAATCTATCCTTAGTAATAGCGCCGACACATCTTACACCTAGGCCTGGTCCTGGGAATGGTTGTCTCATAACCATACTTTCAGGTAATCCTAAAGCTTTACCTACTACTCTTACTTCATCTTTATATAAATATTTAACTGGTTCTACTAATTCAAAGTTTAAATCTTTTGGTAAACCACCAACATTGTGATGTGCTTTAACTCCATTAGATTCTAGGATATCAGGATAAATTGTTCCTTGAGCTAAATACTTAACACCTTTTAATTTCTTTGCTTCTGCAGCAAATACATCAATGAATACTTTACCTATGATCTTTCTTTTTTTCTCTGGATCATCTACGCCTTTTAATTCCTTTAAGAATTTGTTTGAAGCATCTTTATATATAAGATTAGCACCCATGTTCTTTTCAAATACTTCGATAACTTGTTCAGGTTCACCTTTTCTTAATAGACCATGGTTAACATGTACACATACTAGGTTCTTACCGATAGCTTTGATTAATAAAGCAGCAACTACACTTGAATCAACACCACCTGATAAGGCAAGTAAAACTTTGTCATCTTTTACTTGTTCTTGAATTTGTTTTACTTGTTCATTAATGAATTTTTCCGCTTGTTTCTTTGTTGTAATTCTTTTTAAACTTTCTGGTCTTTTATCCATCTTATTTACCCTCCATAACATTATTTCTTAACAATACATCATGAGCACCACCTTCAACTATGGATGTTGATGAAACTAGTGTTAATTTAGAATTCTTTTGGAAACTTGGTATATCTATACAACCACAGTTACACATTGTTGATTTAATCTTATAAGTGGTTAATCTTACATTTTCTTTTAATGTACCAGCATATGGAACATAAGAATCTACGCCTTCTTCAAATTGCAGTTTCTTATCTCCGCCCATATCATATCTTTGCCAGTTTCTAGCACGGGCTGAACCTTCTCCCCAATATTCTTTATAATAGGTTCCCTTAATCATAACTTTATCAGTTGGTGATTCATCAAATCTTGCGAAGTATCTACCTAACATTACAAAGTCTGCACCCATTGCTAGAGCGAGAGTTATATGATGGTCATAAACAATACCACCATCAGAGCATATTGGAATATATACTCCGTGTTTCTTATAATAAGCATCTCTTGCTTTACATACTTCTAGAAGTGCTGTTGCTTGGCCTCTACCAATACCCTTTGTTTCCCTGGTAATACAAATAGAACCACCGCCAATACCAACTTTAATAAAGTCAGCACCAGCATCTGCTAAGAAGTTAAAACCATCAGCATCAACAACATTACCAGCTCCGCACTTAACTTTTCCTTTATATTTTTTTCTAATCCAAGCAAGGGTTTCTTTTTGCCAATCAGAGAATCCTTCTGATGAATCAATACATAATACATCTGCACCAGCTTCTACTAAGGCAGGAACTCTTTCTTCATAATCACGAGAATTAATACCAGCACCTACAATATATCTTTTTTTACCGTCTAGTAATTCATTTGGATGGTCTTTATGTGTTTCATAATCTTTTCTAAATACAAAGGCTTTTAGATTACCTTTTTTATCAACAATTGGCAAAGTATTTAATTTATGTTCCCAAATAATATCATTGGCTTGAGAAAGTGTTACATCATCTTTTGCGGTAATCAGAGTTTCAAGTGGAGTCATAAACTCTTTAACTTTTGTACTTAATGGTGTCTTACTAACACGATAATCTCTAGAAGTAACTAGTCCTAATAATTTACCATTTTTTGAACCATCCTCAGTAACTGCAATAGTTGAATGACCTGTTTTATTAGTTAGTTTAATAACATCTTCTAAAGTTGCATCAGGAGTGATATTAGAATCACTTGGTACAAAGCCAGCCTTATAAGCTTTTACTTTTGCGACCATGGCTGCTTGACTTTCAATTGTTTGAGCACCAAAGATAAATGATACACCACCCTCTGCTGCTAAAGCTATCGCAAGTTTAGATCCTGATACTGATTGCATGATTGCACTAACCATAGGAATGTTCATTGTTATACTTGGTTTCTCACCTTTCTTAAACTTAACTAAAGGCGTTTGTAGATTAACGTTTGCAGGAGTACATTCCTTGGTAGTTCTTCCTGGTATTAATAAATATTCATTAAAAGTTAGTTTAATAACATCTTCTAAAGTTGCATCAGGAGTGATATTAGAATCACT
>CAVDLK010000124.1:0-3079 GCA_963609745.1 Erysipelotrichaceae bacterium
CAAAAAAAACTATGTTAGGAACTATTTATATATATATATAGATTATGATACCATTATTAAAACAAGTATATTGCCAACACGAAGGGATTGATATAAATACGGAGATGGATGAACAGTATTTCGACTACTATGTTAATCTCTATCATGAAAATTACAAAAAAGAAAATACATATGCTAATTATTTAGCCTTAGCCAATAAGCATGACGGGGACTGGTTGGAAACTGCCCGTGCTATTGATGGAGTAGGAGTAGAAATGTCAAATTACATTATGTCCTCTGAAGAGGTAAAAAAGACTATTTCTGTTCATACTGGTGTTACGAGTGATTACTTATATCTTTATAAGAAAGATCCAAGATCTATCGGAGGGCATACATATCTTGACTTCGATTTAAATAAGGCATGTTTCAATGTAAATCGGCTAAACGACTACTTGATACATGATACCGATACATACGAAGAGTTCGTATCTAACTTTACCGATGAGCCTTATATCATAAACAATAAACAGGTTAGGGTTCATGGTATCGGGTCATTTGGCGGATTATTAGAACACGATTATCCTGAGTATTCGCACTATCAAATAATCACGAACCGTCAATATATCTTAGACGTGTTGACACTAACAGGAAACACATTCTTAAATACTTTACTTGCTGAGCCTACTGTACAATTGTGCCGAGCATTTTATGATACCGTATCTTTTGATGTTACAGAATACATTAAAGAGCATACGATTAAAAAGGAAGACATAGAAACACTTGTTGCTGATGCTCGAAATCTATTAGGCATAGATATGCATTATTTATTAAGAACAGCAGATTCAAAAGAATTTAATATATATTCTGACCATCAAACTGAAAGCCGCAGAATCTATTATAAGAAAGATTATTTCACTAATCATATACAACTTAGCTGTGCGCCACCTCTTTTCCTTCCTCAAATCTATCATATACTTAATGGTATTGAGTTGACGGATGAAGATAAAGAAATAACAGGCGGTAAAATAACTTCAATAATTAAAAACGAATAGATATGGCAACAGCAACTGCTTATATATCAGGTACAGTGTATTGCGACACTTATCCTATACAATATGCTGATGTAATCCTTACCCGTTACGTTGAGGGGGTAACTTCTACAATACCACAGTATCATCAAATAACCGATAAAAATGGCAGCTTTTATATTACTTTTCCGAAGGAAAAGTTGCCCCGCGAAATGGAGGTTTATGGTGTACAAGTATCTAGAGATGGTTGTTTTTCTAAGCAAGTGCCAAGTTTGCTTAATATAGGTGATTTTATAAGTACCGGAAATACAATAACAATAGAGTCAAACAACCGTGTTGCAACATATGAATCCTTATATGCGTTAGGGTGCTTAGCTTTAGGTAATTCAACATCAACGCAGTGCCTAACATACGAAAAAGTTGCGACGGCTACTGCTACGTTAATAACAACTACAACAGAGGGAGGAACTTCGGAATATACAGGAGATGTACCAACTGATATAAGAATAGCAGGCAGCCATTCTCAAAAAGAAGCACTTTTACTGTCAGAAATATTGAGTAGATCAGGCTCTACGGTGAATACACCTCCAACAATCAGTATCAGTACGGGCACAACAACACCAACCGTTACTGTTACCATTAAAGGATCTATAAACCGTATCAACGCAGCAGCGGGAATCTATAATATTCAATTAAGAGCGACATGCTCTCAAACATTGACAGGTTCTCTTGAATTAACAGTTCAGGGAGATTACTATATCGAAAATACTGTATGTGCTTGGGAGGTACCAATGACAGTTGGTAGTACACAAGGAGTCGCTACTTCTGCGAACTTTACATCGACATCAACACCATCTAATCTATCAATAGACAATGTTATAATTGTAACGAATTCTACTGGTTATAATATTAATTTAAAATATTAAGATATCGGGTAGATTCTATCTCAGAGCATTTATATAAAATTAATTAACAATAAAGTTTAAATAATTATGGACTTTTTAGTAGGTAAAGTATCTTGCGGCGGTTATCCTTTACAATACGCAAATGTAATCCCTTACTACATCTCTGGGGGAACAACTTATTATATTGACAAATACAGCATAATAACCGACAAAAATGGCAACTATGGGATTCCAGTTCGTATGATATCGCCATGGAGTACGGTTTCAAGAAAAGGTGTAAAGGTAAGTAGAGATGGTTGTATTACAACGGGGATTACTACAACAACAACACCACCACCATCTGAGCCTCCTTCAACGCCGCCGACAGGTTCTACGAAACCTGTTGGACCTCCGCCGACAGGAACCACATCGGGTACTACGACAGGAACCACATCGGGTACTACGACAGGAACCACATCGGGTACTACGACTTCTCCGCAGGGGGCTCCGACTTCTCCGCAGGGGGCTCCGAGCCCGCCCGATACTGCGGTTACGTCTGCGTATACGATTAATGTGGTACTAACTTCAACCAAACGTGTTGCAACATATGAATCCTTATATGCGTTAGGGTGCACAACATTAGGCAATTCAGCATCAACAAAGTGTTTAACATACGAAAAAATTGCGGGGGGGGGGGGACTGATATAAAAATAGCAGGTAGCCATTTACCTAAACAAGGGGTTTTATTGTCTGAAATATTGTGTAATACTTCTACAGAAGGTGAAAGTTCCAATGCATATACTATTTACGTAGGGATGAGCCCTATTGCTAATATAGGATATGTGTACGTCACCGCTCACTGCCCAGAAGTTATTATAGGAACTGTTACTTTGCGTGTTATTGTAACCGCTACTTATACTTATGGCACGAGTATAAACAATCAGAATGTTTCAAAGATCACTACCTTGACACTATCATCAGAAGCATCAAACGTATCACAAAAAATCTCAATAGGGGATGCAGCCGCTGTTAGTATTTCTGCATCATTGACGAGTGTTAGTATTGTGTCGAATACTACAGGCAAAGGTATTAATTTAGATTATCAAAGATAATAATTTAGATTATTAATATCTTTTTTTGTATTTTTATCATACAATAAACAAGTATGATTGAAAATTCAAAATTGAC
>CAVDLK010000125.1:0-3052 GCA_963609745.1 Erysipelotrichaceae bacterium
TATTGACATACCTAATAACATTGTTATATCCCATATCGAGAGACGTGCTCCTGCTTGTCGGCTTGTAAGTGTCGGTATTTCTGTTTGGGATATTGCTTATATTTGTTGCCATTATAGCAAAGGTGGCATCAGCACTCGTCGAAACACCCTTGTTAGTGATGGCTGATGCTATTTTCGATTTTCCATCACTGACTAATTTTTTTAATGCTTCTATTGCCTCTTGTATTGTTTTTGAACCCAACGCAGTAGTAGTGTCATCATAAGTTATTTTTGAAGCACTCAAATTTTGAATTGTTTGGTCTAGCTCATTCACTTTAGTATTAGTAGTATTAATATCGCCCGCATCAAACGCATCTCCAATTTGACTATATGTAGTAACATCTTCAAAAGATGTAGTTTTATCGCTATTGGTTATCATATTAAATTTTTGTCTAATATTAGTTGCACTATCTATTATAGTATTTTTATAGTTGGTTTTAAGAGCCATTAAATACACCTCCTATTTTCTTTATATCCATTAGTACAATAATGTTTATAAAAAGCTAAACCATTAGAACCATCTCCAAGTTCTCCAAACGCCTTAACTAAATCGCTACTATGGCTAGCATATACTTCTACATTGAAAGTACTTATAGTTTTTCCCCAACGAGACTTTTCTTTACAACCACTTGTTAAGAAATGATTAAACAATTTAGTTGCATCATATCCAAAAGCATTTTTTAAATCTGTATTGTGGTCAGCATAATAATTAGTATCTAGCACTCTTGAATAATCAACGCCATCTTTTATAAGACTAATTGTACCTTTATGTGAACCTGTTTTAAGTATATTCTTTACCCAAGTCTTAAACTGAACCCATTGTGCTGAATTAGAAACATACTGTTTAGGACAAGCCTTATTCGATTTAACACAATCATAATGTCTTAATACATAACTATCTACTGTATTTGCAGTAATGCCAAGTCTCTTGCAAAGATTAGCACAAAGATAAGCTGAATTAACTTGTGTCTTTTCAGACACATTATAGTTACCACTTGTACACATTTCTATTGAAATACTATTGGCATTTCTAGCACTTGTCTTATATCCAATAGAACAGCCAATAGCCCACGCACTATCTCTAAGTTCTACTGATTGATAAATATTGGTATCATCAACAAAGAAGTGTGCAGAAGCCTTACGACCGCCTGTCTGAAAATACTTTACATTGCTAAGAGCAGTATCTTTTGCATTACCCGTATAATGAATAATAACATACTTTACATCACGACTTGCACTATTTGTATAATTAGTGCTATTGCAAGGATAATTATGATTTGGTGTTATACCATTAATCTTATCTATAACCCAATTTGTAGATATATTCATTTCTATTCCTTTCTTATGTACAAAGGGGAATATTTCTATTCCCCAATAACTTTACCATATAATTCATAATAAGCATCTATAGTATCTTGCTTATATTTAGCAGGTACATCATCTAATGTTTTCTTACCACTATGAATTAATCTAGCCCAAACTTTTCCTATAGCTGACATTATTCTACCTCCGAACCTACAATCAATTCTGATAATTCAGCAATGGACTCTTGTAATTCATCGATAATCTCATTCTGAATTTCTTCTGTTGTCTTTTCTCTATTAATAAAATGAACGGTAATATTTTCATCATATTTTCCATTGATAGAAAAATCTACAGGAATAATATTATCATAAGCATTATCTCCAAGTTGAACACCTACTAAGTTCTCAGTAGTGAATTCATCTTTAAGAGTATTTACTTCATCAAAATCTCTAACCACAAATACACAATCTAATATTGTACTACCATCTGTAGTCTGAAAACTATTTCCATCTCTAAAAGTAATTTTCATTTCTTTTCTCCTTAATTGTTTATTAATTTATCATACTCATTAGAAGTACCATAAGTACCCCTATAATAAATCATTGTTGTATCTATACTAGTATGACCTAGTAAATTTTGTACTTGGTGAATACCCATACCTTTATCTATTAATCTAGTCGCCAATGTAGCCCTAAATCTATGTGGGTGAATATTTGGGACATTTGCTCGTTCTCCTATTGTTTTAACTGCATTTTGAATACCACACACGCCTATAGTTCTTGCCTTATAAACACCTACAAATAATGATGGATTTTTATCGTGTCTACTATTAAGGTAAGTACTCAAATAATATAATGCTTTGTCACTTATACAGACTGTTCTTTGTTTGTTGCCTTTGCCTATAACTGTAACTGTATTGTTCTTAAAATCCACATCACTAATTTTAGCATTAGCTACCTCTCCAACTCTACAACCTGTAGCAAACAAAAATTCAATTAATGCCTTGTCTCTAAGGTTGGTACAAGCTCCATATAATTTTTCTTCTTCAATTTTAGTAATAGGTGTGTCACGAATGGTATCTTCTTTAATCCTAGTCACCTTTTCTACAGGGTTGCGATTAATAATTTCTTCTGAATGTAAATACAAAAAGAAATTATTAATGTATCTCTTAGTGTTATTAAGGGTTGTATTACTAATATTATGAGTGTATTTATATGTAATAAGATAATTTTCTATATCATTGCTAGTAATATCACAAGCTCTTTTATTTAAGGCAACAAGCATTTTGTTAGTCTCTCTCACATATTGTTGTATACTGCCTTTAGAAATTCCACTAATCGATTTCTTTGCTATATATCTTTTAATAAGTTCATTGTTATAATCATCAATAGTAATCAAATCATATTTTTGTTTTTCACCAACTATATCATAATTATCCAATATCTTATTTAAACTCATAGATACAATTTGTATATCTTTCGTATCAAACCTTAAAGCCAATTCTTGAGAAAGTTCACCTATAATTTTTCCTTTGTAATCCATAATTTTACTCTCCTTGTGTTATTGTATAAAACTTTACACAAGTAGAGTAAACTATTATGGAAAATTTGTCAAGCAAAATTTAGAATTCTCTTAAAATTTCTGCCAAAAATCACTCCGTTAAATACACATTTATTGTGATAATTCCATTGCTCGGAGTTCAATCTCT
>CAVDLK010000126.1:0-3037 GCA_963609745.1 Erysipelotrichaceae bacterium
AGATTATAAATAACAAAAATATATATTAATTATTATTAATACTTTATATATATTAATGAGCAGTCTTACTACAAATATAAACAATTATTTTTGTATTAATAGGATATTCACCAGCTGAATAATCACTCTTCATTGTTCCATTTACTTCAACTTCTATTTTAGAAATCTGACCAGGTGTATAATCCGGTACTTCAACAGCAGTATATACCACATTAGTAAATGAAGATAATACTTTCTGCATATTAGCCTTAGTTGCATCATAGCTAGAACCGGTTGTGTAATATGCAGGACGCATTATATATGCTTTTTGAGCCCCTTTAGAAACAACATAATCTACTTTTGCGCCTAGATTAAATAAACCTGTTTTATTAGAAATAATCTTACCCTCAGCGATACTATTAGAATATTCTTCACTTCTACTACCCTTGCTTAAACCTAAGCCACTTAGATAAGATATAAAATCTGCCTCACTAGTTCCAGATTTACTTACAACATTAACAGTATTTTTACCTATTGAAACAACATAATTAATAGATGAACCTTTTGATATTGAACCTGTATCATTGGAAATAATATAACCTGATGCAACAGTATCAGAACTTTGTTCAGTTCTAGTTCCAACAGTTAGATCATTATTACTTAAATATGTTTTAAATTCTGATTCAGATTTTCCTGCATAAGAAGTAACATTTACCTTAGTAGTATTAGGACCTAAAGATAGACCATAAGATATTTCTTCACCCTCTTCATAGGTACCTGAACCATGCCATACAATATTTCCCTTTGCTATCGTATCAGAATAAGTATCTTTAGATTCTTTATGTTTTGGAGTTAGTCCACTAGTTCCTAATTTAGAAACTAAAGATTTAAATTCTTCCATTGTTTTTCCCACATATGTACCTGATGTAACCACAATATCACTATTGCTGCTACTATCTTTTTTGCCTAAAGATAAAGTGTAATTGAATTGTTCTTTGTCTTCATAATTTCCTGAACCATGCCAAATAACTACACCTTTTTCATATGTATCAGAATATTCATCTTTATGGTTACTATGGCCATGATTAGCTGTTAAACCATTTACGGTTAAGGTTGCAATATCAGCTAACATTTCAGCCTCAGTTTTACCTATATAAGTACCGTATTCAATATATGTTTCAGTGTTTGTACTAGTAGACCCCTTTTTGCCTAAAGATAAAGTGTAATTGAATTGTTCTTTATCTTCATAATTTCCTGAACCATGCCAAATAACTACACCTTTTTCATATGTATCAGAATATTCATCTTTATGATTACTATGACCATGATTTGGCGTTAAACCATTTACAGTTAATGTTGCAATATCCGCTAACATTTCGGACTCAGTTTTACCTATATAAGTCCCAGATTTAATATATGTTTCAGTATTAGTGCTTGTAGAACCTTCTTTACCTAAAGACAAGCCATAAGAGATTTCTTCTTGTTCTTCATATGTACCAGAACCATGCCATACAATACTACCTTTGGCAATAGTATCAGAATAAGCATCTTTAGATTCTTTGTGTTTTGGTGTTAAACCCTTTGAGCCTAATTCAGAAACAGCTTTTTCAAAATCTTTATATGTTTTTCCTACATATGTACCAGATTCAACTGTTATCGCATTTTCATTAACGCCTAAAGATAAACCATATCTAATTTCTTCATCTTTAACATAATCAGTTGAACCATGCCATACAACTAAACCCTTATCTATTGTTGAACTATAATCATCCTTACTTGAATCATGAGTTGCTTTTAAACCAATTTTGCTTACTGCTTGTTCAAATTCTGATTTTGTTAGTCCTATATATGCACCATATTCAACATAAATAGTATCAACTGGTGTAACATTCTTACCCTTTGATATAAATACTTTAACTTCAGAATTTATATCATTTAAATCAGCACATTCAACCTTTATAACATTACCACTACTAACAGTATCGGAATATTCTTCAATATATAAAATATTCTTAAAACCATTTGTTGAAAGCCAATCCTCAATTGATTGTTTTGTTGTATTTTCACCTATTGTAGGTAAGTCAATCTTTTTACCTAAAGAAATGATAAAAGAAATCTTATCAGTTAATTCTTCCTCGGCTTTGATTGATTGATATATTAATTTACCTTTTTCTACAGTATCAGAATATTCACTAGTAATAGTACATGGATTAGTTTCTAAACTATTGCACCAAGTATTAATTTCTTCCGCACTTTTTAATGAAAAATCAGGAACATAGACCTTTTTATTATTTGAAATTAACTTATAAGCACAAAAACCTAAAGCAACAAGTAATGTTGTTAATAGGAAAGTCAATAATATATTTAATTTATTCGCAAAAAAGTTTTTCATTTCTAACCCTTTCTATCCACATTCATGATAATTTCATAACGATTATTTTCATTAACTGAATAAGTAATATTTAGATTATCGCTACTTAAAGTATTATGAGGATCATTAAATCTATTAGTTAAGATAATAAAGTCCTTATATTCACCATTACTAATTTCTAAACCAATCTTATAATCACCATCTAATGATGTTATATCAGCCTTTGCTTCATAACATATATAGGTCATATCATACGACGAATCATAGAACGTCTTATAATCAAAAGCACTTTCTACAGTCTTAGTTTCTAGTTCGATAATATTATCGCCTTGAATTAAATACATCTTATGAATATTTGTATTTTCAGCATAATTTAAATAATAAATCATACCAACACCCTTAAAGGTAATAGTATTATTATCTAAGTCATAACTAATATCATCAATAGTCGCAAGTGATGATAATCTACTTGGTTTATTGATATTAGAATAATCTAATTTATTATTCATGATATCTAGTTCAATTCGATAATTATATATATCATTGCTTGCTAGTTTATAGAATTTATCAGATATAGTATTTTTAAATAATGATAAATCTCTATTAGAACTTGTTAATAAGGTTTCAATAGTTTGCTTATTATAAGTAGTTTCTAGTTTGAATATATAGGTACTATTAGGATAATCT
>CAVDLK010000127.1:0-2961 GCA_963609745.1 Erysipelotrichaceae bacterium
GTATTAGGATATATTTTATCTAATTTATCACCAATTTCATTAATCCATTCAGCATTCTTACGATTAGAAATAGACATTACGGTTGTGAAATAATCATAATTATGTTCATTGGCATATTTAAAAGATTCATTCATTCTTAATTCATAACAAAGTTTACATCTAAGACCACCTTCTGGTTCATCTTTTAGATGTTCTAACTTTTTCATATAAGTTTCATTATCATAAGAATCAACAATTAATTTAATTGAATCATCATTTAAAATACTTAAATATTGTTTTAAAGCATTTAATCTTTTTTCAAATTCAAGATAGGGATAAATATTTGAATTAGAAAAAAAGATTGTGATATTAAAATAATTTCTTAAATATTGTAGAGGATAGACACTACAAACACCACAACATATATGAATTAATAATGTTGGTTTATGTTGTATTTGTTTGATTTGATTTAAATGTTTTTGATAATTATTCATTATCTATGAACATAGCATCACCAAAGGAGAAGAAACGATACTTTTCTTTGATGGCAACTTTATATGTATCTAATATCATTTGTCTGCTTGTAAAGGCAGCGATCATCATTATTAAGGTTGATTTAGGTAAATGGAAGTTAGTTATTTGACAATCAATAGCTTTAAATTTATAGCCAGGATAAATAAAGATATTTGTTTCCCCAGAACATTTTTTAAACTCATTATATTTACTCATAATTGTTTCTAAGGTTCTAGTTGAAGTTGTACCGATAGATATAATTCTTCTACCTTCTTTTTTAGCTTTATTTAAAATATCAGCTGTTTCTTGTGACATAGAATAATATTCATAATGCATATTATGATCTTCTATCTTTTCTTCTTTTACTGGTTTAAAAGTACCTAAACCTACATGTAAGGTAACTTCACAAACTATGACACCTTTAGCTTTTAATTTATCAAATAATTCATCAGTAAAATGTAGGCCTGCTGTAGGACAAGCAGCAGAGCCATTAATCTTGGCATAAACATTATTATAGCGGTCATTATTAAGCAATTTTTCATGAATATAAGGAGGAGTAGGCATTAGACCTATTTCTTCTAATATATCTAAGAATATTCCCTCATAATGCATCTTAAATATTCTAATTCCTTCATCTTGTCTTTCAATGCATTCGCCATATAACTTATCAGAAAATTCAATAATAGTTCCTAGCTTTATCGCTTTAGCATTACCACATAAACATTCACAAGTATCGCCACTAGTTTTTAATATTAATACTTCAACCTTAGCACCGGTATCTTTTTTGGTACCATATAATCTAGCAGGTATAACACGAGAATTATTTCTAACTAAAACATCTCCTTCATGAAGATAATTAATAATATCATAGAAGTGTTTATGTTCAATTTCACCATTATCTTTATGTAACACTAATAGCCTTGATTCATCTCTTTTTTCTGTTGGATGTTGTGCTATTAATTCTTGTGGTAATTCAAAATCAAAATCATTTAAATTCATTAAAAGCCTCTTTCATCAAAATTATATTTCTTTAAGATATATTCTTTATATTCTAAGAATCTATCTTCACTTATTGCTTGCCTAATACCTTCCATAAGTCTTATTAGAAAACGTAAATTATGGATAGACATTAATCTATTTCCTAAACCTTCATCAGATCTAAATAGATGGTTTAAATAAGCCTTGGTGTAATTCTTACAACATTCACAATCACATTCTGGATCAAGTGGTGAAAAATCATCTTTATAGATTGCTTTTCTAATAGTTATACGGCCTTGGCTTGTCATTAAAGTCCCGTGTCTAGCGATTCTAGTAGGTAGGACACAGTCAAACATATCAACGCCTCTTTCAACAGCTTCTAGAATATCATTGATTGCCCCAATTCCCATTTCATATCTTGGCTTATCAGTAGGTAAATAAGGTAGGGTATAATCAAGCATCTTATAGTGGGTTTGCTTATCTTCGCCAACTGATGTTCCACCAATCGAATAACCATCGAAATCCATCTTCGCTAATTCTTCAGCACAATATTTTCTTAAATCTTCATACTTTGATCCTTGAACAATACCAAATAAGGCTTGATCTTTTCTAGTGTGGGCATCTTGACCTCTTTTTGCCCAACGAAGAGTTCTTTCAACAGAATTTTTTACATAATCATAATCGCTAGGATAGGGGATGCATTCATCAAAGGACATGGCTATATCAGAGCCAATAGCCTCTTGAATATGTATTGAATCTTCCGGTGCCATAAACATCCTCGAACCATCTAGATGTGACTTAAAAGTAACGCCTTCTTCTTTGATCTTTCTATTTTCTGCCAAAGAGAAGACTTGGAAACCACCTGAATCAGTTAAGACAGGTCCATCATAATTCATAAAAGAATGAATACCACCGGCTTTAATTAAAATATCAGGTCCTGGTCTTAGCCATAAATGATAAGTATTGGCTAGAATGATGGATGCATGAATATTTTTAATATCTTCAGGAGATAAGAATTTAACTGTCGCTTGTGTTCCAACGGGCATAAAGACTGGTGTATCAACAATCTTACCAAAAACATTTAGTTTACCTAAACGTGCATTACTCTTAGCATCCTTATGAACAAGTTCGTATTTGAATCCTTCAGTTTTCACATCATAATCATAACACATGATACAATGTTTATATGAAGTCTAAAGAACTCAAAACATACAACTTACCTACAGATAGTTATTTTGTTTCTGAAATAAACGCTAAACCAACTATTTTATTCTTTGTTTTAATATTAGTAGGATTACTATCCTTTTTATCTTCTATTCCTAATATATATGGCATTACTTTACTATATCTTGGTTTTGTGGGTATTAGTTTTATGCCAAGAGTTGTTTTAATAGAATTTTATAATGATTATCTAGTTCTTTATAATAAGGCTGATAAAAATACTTGTGAGTTAATTTATTATGATGAAGTTGAATCTTGGCACTATAGCCG
>CAVDLK010000128.1:0-2905 GCA_963609745.1 Erysipelotrichaceae bacterium
AGTATAGACAAAAGAAATAAATGGACGATAGATACCAAAACACTTAATAACATTAAATGTTTGTCTTGTTAGATTATTATTCTTTTCAATAAACTGTTCATCTTTAATCTTCTCTTGATTAAATATTTGTGTTAACTTCATACCAGATAAATTCTCTGATAAGAAGGTATTTAAATCAGAAACACAAGCTCTTTCTTTTCTAAAGAAAGTCTTAACAACTTTAGAGAAAATAAAGGATGAAACAAATACAATTAGTACCACACTTATCATAGAGAAAGATAAGGATGGTGAGATATAAAACATAATGACATAAACACTTATGATAGTAGTAATATCTTTTAAAATCCTAACCAATACACCAGTAAATAAATCTGACATATTAGCGGTATAAGTTGTAACCCTAGTTACAAGTGAACCTACTGGCATATCATTAAATTGATTTAATGACATATTTTCAATATGATTAAAAATCTCTTGTCTTAATCTAAAAATAATTCTTTGGCCACAATTTTGTAAGACATTAGATTCAATATATAAGAATAATTGATTCAATATGGTAATTAAAAAAGAAGTAAAAACTAAAATTAAAATATATCTAAAATTGATATTTTCTAGTACTAAAGCATCAGTTATCTTACTAGTAAAAATAGGAGAAATACTATCTAGTACAACATTTAAAATAAGCAATAACAAAGATAGTATGAAACTCTTCATCTCAGGTTTTATATACTTAAGTGTTCTCTTAACAATCACACCTAAGGGTAATTTAACATCACCTTTTAGTTTTTCTAATTCATCATTCATTTACAATTCACTCTCAAGTTTTTGTAGGTAAACCATCTTTTGGTAAGTTGGTGATATCTTCAATAAATTACTAGGCGTATCAAAAGCCTCAACCTCACCATTATTTAAAACTAATATCTTATCTAACTTAGAAACTGTTGAAACTCTAGAAGCAATAATAATTGTTGTCTTATTCTTACGCTTTTCATAAATATTACTTAAGATTGTTTCCTCAGTCTTTACATCAACAGCACTAACGCTATCATCCATAATCATAATAGGAGCATCTTTCATATATGCTCTAGCAATTGAAATTCTTTGCTTTTGACCACCTGATAAAGTAACTCCTCTTTCACCTGTTAAAGTCTCATACCCTTCCGCAAACTCGACAATATTATCATCAACATCCGCAAACTGTGCAGCTTCTTTTACTTGACTAAAACTTGCCTTCCTATTAGAAAAAGCAATATTGTTTCTAATGTTATCAGAAAATAAGAAATTATCTTGAGGAACATAGGCAATATTTTCTCTTAAAGAAGTAATGTCTATATCCATAATATCTATATCATCAATATAAATACTTCCCTTTTCAATGTTATATAGTCTTAATAAAGAGTTAACTAAAGTAGTTTTACCTGAACCAATCTTACCAACAATACCAATCATTTCACCTGCTTCAATTTCAAAAGAAACATTCTTTAAACAATTAGTATTACCATCAGGATAAATAAAACTCATATTATTAAATCTTATCTTTCCTTTACAATCATCTAATTTAACAGCATTATCTGAATTATGTATTTCCTCATCCTCATTAATAAAATTAATAATTCTTTGTGCTGATGTCTTATATCTAGAACGCATTTGGAATATTTGACCCATAGCAATTAATGGCCATATTAAAGTATCAACATAACCAATAAAAGTAATAAGTTTTGCCGCACTCATATTAATTGAATGATTAAAAATAACCACAGGATTATTATTTACACAACAATAAACAAAGAAACTACCCAAACCCAATAATAAAGTCATTGCCACACCAATTAATATTTCAATATAAACATCAAACTTAACTGATATTTTGGCATATTCAAGATTTATATCACTATTTTCCTTCGCAACCTTAGAGAAAGCCTTGAATTCATTAAGTTCCTTAACAAAAGCCTTTATAACTCTAATACCAGTAAAGTTCTCTTGGGTAAAGTCATACAATTTATCAAATTTCTTCTGTCTTTCTTCCCACTTTCCTGACATTATCTTTTCAACTCTATTGCCCCAAACAATTAAAGTAATCATTGGCAAAACAATAATGATTGTTAAAACATAATCTACTGAAACCATTTTATAGATTGCTAGAAGAGATAAGAATATCGCATCAACAACCATAATGGAACCAAAGCCCATAAAGTCATCAATAGCCTCAATATCACTAGAGAACCAAGACATAATATTACCAACCTTATTGGAATGATAATACCTTTGTGAAAGCCTTTCAGACTTTAAAAACATATCATGTCTAATATTTGAACTAATTCTACTAGAAGCATTAAAAATCGCAAACCTCCAGCCCATCCTACCAACAAGTAATAGAACAGCACAAACAATTACCGATTTAATAATTCCTTCTATATCAGTATAAGTAACATTTTCATTATTGCTTACAATATCAACAATAGAACCTAAATACTCCGGAACTAATAGTTGTATATAATCTGCAAGCATAGTAAAAATACCACCAAGCAAAAACAAATACCAATATTTTAAATAATACTTCCTAATATATTTCATAATTTACAACAGTCAATAAACTGACAATCACTATTCTATCACTTATACAATATTTATATCGTTAATAAAAACACTTCTTTAAAGCTACTAATGCTATTGGTGCATAAGTTCATTACATAATCTAATAAACAAGAAGTGACATGAATAAATAATCAATTCAATGTCACTTTTTTATAAAATTCAAAAGAATAATTTTGATTTTTCTGATTTTCAAGTAATAGCAATATATTCTTTAATTAATCATCTAGCAAATCTATTTACAATTTTGCTATTTATGGCAATTCTTTTAAATATAATACATTAATTACTACTTCTGCTTTGTTCTCTCAAC
>CAVDLK010000129.1:0-2870 GCA_963609745.1 Erysipelotrichaceae bacterium
CTTTTAGCAGAGTTTTTAGCAGTAACAATTAGTGATATAAATAAAGAATATAAAGGAAAAATGAAGATGTTTAGATATAGTGAATGGAATAAGGTTGATTTAGAGAATGTTGCCGGAAGTAATCCAGTAAGTGTTGTAGATGAGTCAGGGTATTGTGTGCAGGTTATAGGAATGACCGAGGGTGATTGTTGGAAGATAATAAAGGATGAGTACACTGAGGATGGTATTGAGGTGACATTAGTGTATTTAGATCGTGATGGTAGAGTTGTTTCGAAAACATTATGTAGAAAAGATGATATGTGGATGAATTATGGCATATTATGATTTTGGTATAGATCCAGAGACTAATGACTTATCAGGAACATATGTTAGTGGTTCTGATGAGGTGTTGCAGAGAATACGTACTAGGTTACGTAGAGAGTATGGTGAGTGGTTTTTGAATACTACAGAAGGTATTCCGTGGATAGGTACAAATGGTAATGGAATACTTGGCAGTAAGCATAGTAATGTACATAATGTTTTGTTGTTATTGCGGAAGTGTATTCAGGATACTAAAGGTGTTAAGAGAGTATTAGTTTTGAATTCTACATATAAGCCTGGTGATAGGTCTTGTAGTATATATTGTGAAGTATTATTAGACACAGACATTGTAGAATCTATGACGCTGAATTTTGGACTACAAGAGGTGTAAATATATGGCTGAATATGGATTTAGTGAAACTGGATTTGTGCCTAAACGCGCTGCACAAATCTTATATGATATGAAAATAAAATTAGCACAGGTTCAAAACGACAAAGGCGAATATCCATTTCTAGAGGCTACAGATGATTCTTTGATATCACAATTAGCTGGGATATTAGCTAATGAGCTAAGTGTTTGTTGGTCTGCTTTAGGTGATGTCTATATACAATTTGACCCACTATATAACACTGGTGCTGGCCAAAGTGCTACTGTACAACTTAATGGCATCTATCGAAAAACTGGTAGTGCTGCTAAAATCACTGTAGTTTGCAAGGGTACTCCAGGTACTTATATACCAGCTGGTTCTCAAATATGTAATCAAGACCAATCCATTATCTTTACTATAGATAATGAAACACCCATCGGAGATACTGGCAGTGTTACTACTACGGCAACTTCTACAGAACTCAAAAAACAAATCATAAAACCAAATACTATCAACTTTATTCTCGATAGTGTTTCAGGTTGGACTGGTGTACAAAATACAACCCAAAATGACACTGGAACTGATGAAGAAACTGATGAAGAACTACGCAAACGCCAACAAGTATCTACACAAAATACTTCATACAGACAAGTTGGTGCTATTTACGCTGGTATTATGCAATGTGAAGGTGTGAAATTCTGCAGAGTCTATGTTAACTCTACATGGAACACTGATGAACGTGGAATACCTGCTAAAGAAATTTCTGCTGTTGTTCTTGGTGGTGATGACAAAGATATCGCTGAAGCTATTTTCAATAGAGCTCCTGTTACTATCGAAGGTTATGGAAATACTACGGTATATGTGAAAGACTTACAAAACATATCACATAGCATACAATTCTATAGACCTACCACAAAACCTGTAGACATCTATGTGAAAATCAAAATGACAGATTCTAATAGCTTCCCAAGTACTTTCGAAGAAGATATCAAAAATGCTATCATAGATTATATCGAAAATGGCGAAGGTACTACCCAAGGCTTAGTTCCTGGTGATGACTTCTATGTGTCAAGATTCTATACACCTATCAATACTATTGCAGGTTTTGAAGTAAAAGAACTAAAAGCTAAAACAGCTGATTCTGCATATACCACAGAATCAATACCTATAGCATGGAATGAAATCGCTACAGTATCTTCTGATAATATCACTGTAGTACTTGAAGATGAACAATAAGAGGTTCTAGAATATGGAAGTTGATTTCACAAGAGAACATAAAGACCTTATTGCTGATGGACTTAACAAAATTCTACAACAATATGAACATTCATGTGTACTTCGAAAAGTTCTTACTATCATTCTAGAAGAAATACAAGAACTCTATGATGCTTGTCTAGAAGCACAACGAAGACGCTGCCTAGAATACGCTACAAACTATGAACTAGAAGTACTAGGCCGCATTGTAGGACAAGAACGTGAATCCACTGCAGATACTGAAAGCGACTGGATGTATGCTAACGACGCTAAAAAGAACCCTGATGGCATACAAACATGGTCATATAAAGGTGCTCTAGGTCGTTTAGGTAAAATGACTGATAGCAAACTAAAAGACTGGATAACCTTCAAAATACTCAAAAACCATGCACTAACTACTTCATTACCTGAACTTGGTGCTATGGTTCAACAATTCTGGAAGATGGACATATCTATTGTAAAAGCTGAAAGACCTTTTGAAGCATCTATGTATGTACCAAATACTATTTCTGATATGCAATTGTATTACTTACAACTATTTAGAACTAACAGAATGTGCGATAGAGATTCACTATTTCCATATCCAGCAACACTAAGGTTCACTGGCGAAGTTTATTATAGACCTAGAAACACTTTCTGGTGTGATGATAACTCTACAACACAAAGAAGTGACCGCGGAAAATGTGCAATCACTATCTCAGATGAAATTTCAAATAATACACTAACGTCTAATTATATTGGAGATTAACATGGCTAATACACGCTATAACAATGCTAAACTAGATGCTGTATGGGCACAAAATGGTATTTCTGAAATACCTGATATACCAGTTGTTGGTATGACCTATCGAAATGCTAACATTACATCATCAGAAATTCAAGATGGACAGAAATACACGGAAAAGTTTGATTCTGCTAACTATAATCAAATTCTTTTCTTATTAACTT
>CAVDLK010000130.1:0-2848 GCA_963609745.1 Erysipelotrichaceae bacterium
CCTAAATATTTACCTTTATTTGAAAATACATCAACAATTGAACCATTATATAAATCACCAAAGTAATCTAAAACTTCCTGGCCATATACCCAATTGTTTCCTTCTTCAATAAATTCTTCACCCTTTTTACTAATAGTAATACTTGGATAGTCCCTATTTTGCATAACTCAATATTAACATAAAAAAGGCCTTCGACTTGAAGACCTTTGTATATTTGAATGTTTACTCAATTATTTATTTAATGCTTCAGCAACAGCAACAGCAACAGCAACTGATGCACCAACCATTGGGTTGTTACCCATACCGATTAAGCCCATCATTTCTACGTGTGCAGGAACTGATGAAGAACCAGCGAATTGAGCATCTGAATGCATTCTACCCATAGTGTCAGTCATACCATATGAAGCAGGACCAGCAGCCATGTTATCTGGGTGAAGAGTTCTACCAGTACCACCACCTGATGCTACTGAGAAGTACTTCTTACCTTGTTCGATACATTCTTTCTTATATGTACCAGCAACTGGATGTTGGAATCTAGTAGGGTTAGTTGAGTTACCAGTGATAGATACGTCAACATGTTCGTGATGCATAATAGCAACACCTTCTCTAACGTCATCTGCACCATAACATCTTACTTCGCCTCTTTCACCTTGTGAATATCTAGTTTCATTAGTAATCTTTAATTCACCAGTGAAGTAATCGAATTGAGTTTCAACATGAGTGAAACCATTAACTCTTGAGATAATCTTAGCAGCATCTTTACCTAAACCGTTTAAGATAACCTTTAATGGTTCTTTACGAGCTTTATTAGCGTTTCTAGCGATACCAATAGCACCTTCAGCAGCAGCAAATGATTCATGTCCTGCTAAGAAAGCGAAACACTTAGTATTATCATCTAGTAACATAGCAGCTAAATTACCATGGCCTAGACCAACTTTTCTATCATCAGCAACAGATCCAGGAATACAGAATGATTGTAAACCTTCACCTAATGACTTAGCTACATCATGAGCATTCTTATCACCCTTTTTAATAGCGATAGCAGCACCTACGATATATGCCCAACAAGCATTTTCGAAACAGATAGGTTGAATGCCTTTAACGATGCCATAAACATCAACACCTAAATCATCAACGATTTTCTTTGCTTCTTCAATTGAAGCAATACCATATGAATTTAAGACCTTAGTAATCTTATCTACACGTCTTTCATAACCTTCAAATAATGCCATATGTTATTACTCCTTTCTTGGATCAATATACTTAGCAGCTTCAGCGAATCTACCATAAGTCTTGATCTCTTTCTTTAATGCCTCATCAGCATTAACGCCAGCTTTAACAGCGTCCATGAATTTACCTAAGTTAACATATTCATAACCGATAATTTCATCATTTTCATCTAAAGCGATTTTTGTAATGTATCCTTCAGCTAATTCTAGATATCTAGGACCTTTAGCCTTTGTTGAATAACATGTACCAACTTGTGATCTAGTGCCTTTACCTAAATCTTCTAGACCAGCACCGATTACTAAACCACCCTCTGAGAAAGCAGATTGTGATCTACCATATACGATTTGTAAGAATAACTCTCTCATTGCTGTGTTAATAGCATCACATACTAGGTCAGTATTTAATGCTTCTAGTAAAGTCTTACCAACTATAGCTTCTGAAGCCATAGCAGCAGAGTGAGTCATACCTGAACATCCTAATGTTTCAATTAAAGCTTCTTCAATAATACCTTCTTTAATATTTAAAGTTAGTTTACAAGCTCCTTGTTGTGGTGCACACCATCCAACACCATGAGTTAAGCCTGAGATATCCTTAATTTCTCTTGAATATACCCATTTGCCTTCCTCAGGGATAGGAGCACAACCATGGCTAGCGCCACATTTTACTGTGCACATGTTTTCTACTTCTTTTGAGTAAACCATTTTTCCTCCCTTTTTTATGTTGTTTTACAACATCCATCAACATTTTAACATACAAATGAAACGTTTAAACAAACATTGTATAATGCTTATATGGCCTTAGATGGAATTATATTAGCGAAAGTAAAACAAGATTTAGATTCTTATTTACCTATTAGAATAAATAGAATCGCCAATACTTCTAAAACAGAATTAGTTTTTAATGTACACGCTAATAATAAACGTACAAATCTTGTAATGTCTCTTCATTCTAACTATAACCATATCTGTTTATCAGATAAAAACTACACCACTTTTAATGAACCATCAACCTTTGTTATGGTTTTAAGAAAATATATCTTAAATGGCATTATCTATAAAATAGAACAATTTGATTATGATCGTTATTTATTACTACATATTCACGCTAGAGACGAGTTATATGATGAAAAACACTATATATTATCTTTAGAATTAATGGGTAAATATGCCAACCTAATTTTAATAGATGATGATAATAAAATTATTGATGCCCTTAAAAAAATACCACCATATGAAAATACAAAAAGAACAATTCTACCAGGTTCTATCTTTACTCTACCTGATAAACAAAATAAATTAGATCCTTTTAATAATCCTAATATTGATTATGATGAATCGTTAGTAAAACAACTACAAGGTTTTTCTAAATTATTAGAAAATGAATTTAGATATCGTTTAGATAATAATCAAACATATAATCAAATAATCCAAGAAATTAAGGATTCTAAAAATCTATATATTTCTAAAATAAATGATACATATGAATTTCATATAATCCCCCTATTACATAAAAGTAAAGAATATGAAGTATGGGATATAGAAAAAGGTTTTGATGAAATATATTATCAAGATGATGAAAAAGAAAGAATTAAGAATATCTCTGATGATTTATTTAAGAT
>CAVDLK010000131.1:0-2801 GCA_963609745.1 Erysipelotrichaceae bacterium
AAATATATATTTATTATTATCATGTTTCTTATTTCTATCACATACCACTTTAATCCTTGCCATTAACTCTTTAGGAGAAAAAGGTTTAGTAACATAATCATCAACTCCTATATCAAAAGAAAATAATTTATCATCTTCTTCTTGTCTAGCAGAAAGCATTATTATAGGAACATTTTTTAATTCCTTAATCTTCTTACAAGCACTAAAGCCATCAAGTTCAGGCATCATGATATCAAGAATTACACAATCATAATCATTATTCTTTACCATTTCAATAGCATCTAAGCCATTACTTGCTTCATCTGCTTCATAATTAGAAACTCTAGCATATTCCTTAACAACTTCTCTAATTTTGATTTCATCATCAACAATTAATATTTTAAGCATCTAAATGACCTCCAACTTTTTAACTAAACAAGAAGCTTCTTTCTCTATCTTTCCTTCAAATAAAACATATTTTCCCTTAATTAATAAACTACTATATCTATTATATAAATCAGGCATGACAGCAAGTGAAATTTGTCCCATATCATCTACCAAATCAACAAAAGCCATCATATCTCCCTTTTTAGTCTTTATTGCCTTAACCCTATTAATTAAACCAAAACCTTTAACATTACCTCTACTTAAAGATAAATTATATAAATTATCAGTATCAATATTATGTTTCTTCTTTAAATCAATAATTGGATTAAAAGTAAAATAGAAACCTAATACCTGTTTTTCATATTCCGCTAATATTAAATAATCATCCTTGTAACTTTCTATTATTGGAGCATCATCAAAGTTATCAATTAAAGATAATTGTCCCTTATGAGCGCTAGCATACATCAAAACATTACTTAAAGCCTTAATCATGGTATAACGACCACATTTAAATTCATCAAAGGCTCCAGCATAGATTAAATTCTCAATAACATTTTTATCTACACCCTTATTAACTAAACGACATACACTAGATACATAATCTGTATAAGGACCATTAACTTGTCTTTCTTCAATAATCTTATCAAGCGAAATACTACCAACATCCTTACATATACTTAATGGCATAACAATTTGATTATCTTCTATCTTATATAAACGATCTGAACAGTTAATATTAACACCCTTAACTTTTTGTTTAATATTTAAACATTCACTTATATAATCATATGTTTTAGTTTGTGAACCAATTGCCCCATTTAATAATGCTTTATAAAAATACAAAGGATAATTAGCCTTTAAATATGCCAGCTGATAAGCAACTAAAGCATAAGCCACAGAATGAGATTTATTAAAACCATAGTTGGCAAATTCTAATATTAAATCATATATATTTTGTGCTAAAGATTCATCATAACCATTATTAATACAACCATTAATAAAATCAGGATATAGTTTTTCTAGTTCAACAAGTTTCTTCTTTGACATGGCCTTTCTTAAAATGTCAGCCTTACCATAAGTAAAACCAGCCATAACTCTAGCAATTTGAATAATCTGTTCTTGGTAAACTATGATGCCATAAGTTTCTTTTAATATTGGCCTTAAATTTTCATGAAGATAATTAATTTTATCTGGATGAGCTCTATTTTCTAAGAAAATAGGAATATTCTTCATAGGACCTGGTCTAAATAAAGCAATTGTCATACCTATTTCTTCAAATGTTCTAGGTTTCATCTTACGAATAAGATTTCTCATACCATTAGATTCTAGTTGAAATACACCAAGCACATTGACATTATCAATTAATTCAAAGGTCTTTTTATCATCCAATGGAATATCCTTAATAGAAAACTTTTCAACATTATTAATATCATCAACAATCTCAGCAATAATACTAAGATTTCTAATACTTAAAAAGTCCATCTTTATTAAACCCAATTCCTCTAAATGTTCCATAGTATATTGGGTAGAATATAAATCATTTTCAATCCTTATTACCGGTACTACCTCACTCAATGGTTTTTTAGATAAAACAATACCTGCAGCATGAGTGGATTCGTGTCTAGGGAAAAACTCTAATTTCTTAGCTGTTTTATATAATCTTCTATATCTACTATCAGATTCAATTGTTTGCCTAAATATACCAACCTCATCATAAGCCTTTTGTAGGTTCATATCTAAAGTATTTGGTATAAGTTTAACAATCCCATCTACTTCCTTACTACTATAATTTAATGCTCTAGCAACATCGCGCAATACTTGTTTTGCCTTTAAAGTACCATAAGTAATAATATGTCCTACATGGTCCTTACCATATTTATCTCTCACATATTCAATAACCATATCCCTTTTATCATCGGGAAAGTCTGTATCAATATCAGGCATAGATATTCTTTCTGGATTTAAAAATCTTTCAAAGATTAAACCATATTTAATAGGATCAATATCAGTAATGCCTAAACAATATGCCACTAATGAACCAGCACCACTACCTCTACCTGGACCTACTAAAATATTATTTTTCTTGGCATATAGTATAAAATCATAAACAATTAAAAAATAATCCTCAAAATGCATATTAATAATTACTTTTAATTCATAATTTAATCTATCCGCATATTCCTTATTAACACTATTCTTTAATCTTCTTCTTAAACCTTCCTTACATAAAGAAATTAAATAATCCTTACTAGGAATTTGTTTCTTATTTATATATTCTGGAAGAGTTGTTTGGTAATTTAAATCAACATTACATATTGAAGATAGATAATCAGTATTATCTAATTCTTCCTTATCAAATAATAATGAAAACTCATCCATATTTAATAAGTGTCTACCACTATCTAAATTATTATTAATATCATCAATAGTTTTTT
>CAVDLK010000132.1:0-1803 GCA_963609745.1 Erysipelotrichaceae bacterium
CTACTTACCTCTTTATACAACCACCACTTGTTCATTTTGTATAAAGACTAACACCTTAAATCACTTACAATTTAGCATTTTTTATGGTTAATGCCAAGAGTAAATTCACTTATTCTCACTCATTTAGGCAAGTGAAAGATTTAGATTAATAACTTTAAACTAATATTAGAAGTAGTCAACAATTAATGAGGTGAACCCGAAAGTTTGGACAAAAAAGCAATCTATCAGATAGGCTTAAGCCTATCTGATAGATTGTCGACACCAGACAGGAGGGTTCATTTTATATGGCAAAATTAAGTGTTGAAAACAAAAAAGAAATTATTAGATTACGAGAAAGTGGTGAGACTGTTTCTAAAATAAGTGAGAAATTTAATGTCAATAGAAGCATTATCAATAACTTACTAAAGAAACATGAAATCCATGGGGATAAAATATTCGAGAAATCTTACCATTCTTATCCAGCAGATTATAAGTTACAGATAGTCAATAGAGTTTTATCTGGTGAAGCCATTTTTTCTTTGGCTAGTGAATATAACTTATCGTGCTCTGTAGTTAATTCTTGGCTCGAAAGATATCATAAAAACGGGTATAATGGTCTTGTTGACAAAGTGAAAGGACCTCCAGCAACCATGAAAAAAGTTAAGACTTATGATGACCCAAAAGATAAGGAAATCGATGAATTGAAACAAAAGAATCTCGAATTAGAAGCAGAGGTAGAAGCCCTAAAAAAATTAAGAGCCTTGGTTCTACAAAGGAACGCGCAACAACTAAAGAAAAAACAATAGTTGTTACAGAACTAAGGCCAAAGTATGGATTGCGCATTATGCTTAAGGTGTTGGATCTTAAGAGATCTACCTACTATTACACCCTTAAAGTAATGGAAAATGATAAAAATTCAGTACTAAAAGAGGAAATATCCAAAATATTCAATGAAAATAAGGCAAGATATGGCTATAGAAGGATTACATTAGAGCTTAAAAATAGAGGATATAGTGTTAATCACAAGAAAGTTAAGAGATTGATGAAGATGTTAGGCCTATATGGTCTTACTCCTAAAGCTAAGTATAAATCTTACAAAGGAGATATGAATGGTACATGTAAGAACTTGTTACTAGATAAAGAAGTTGATGAAGAAAACCATAAGACAAAATATGTTAGAAACTTCTTTACTACAAGTATCAATCAGAAATGGACAACTGATGTAAGTGAATTTCACATAGCTGCTGGTAAGTTATATTTATCACCTATACTGGATATGTATAATGATGAGATAGTTAGTTTTGATATTTCACCATCACCTAACTATGCACAGATCAAGAGAATGCTTGATGGTGCATTTCAAAAGTTTGATGATCTTACAGGACTGATCTACCATAGTGATCAAGGATGGCAATATCAGATGCAAGCTTACCGCAAAGCATTAGCTGATAGAGGAATCAAGCAATCAATGAGTCGTAAAGGCAATTGTATGGATAACGGTATTATGGAGCAATTTTTCGGTAAGATGAAGAATGAGATGTTCTATGGACATGAGCAGGAATTTAAGAGTCTTGATCAACTAAAACAAGCAATGACTGAATATATTGATTACTACAATAATCAACGTATTTCAGAAAAATTAAAAGGACTTACTCCTTGCCAAGCAAGAGAGAAAGCCCTATTATGTAAATAGATTAATTTTATTGTCCAACTTTTGGGGTTCGGGACAAATTGATGATCTAATTACTAAGTTAAAAACTATTTCTAAAGAATTTAACAAATCCTTAATAGATGATTGATTACTAATATTAAAAGAAGTCCGAA
>CAVDLK010000132.1:1864-2788 GCA_963609745.1 Erysipelotrichaceae bacterium
AAAAGATATCACAATATAATCATTTAACCATTTTATATCAGTTAAAGCATCAAGTAAGATAACTATTGTGGTTATAAGTAAAAGTTTACTAAGTACTCCAACAGTTATAATAGTATATTGAATAGGGGTTGAGAAATAATCTAATGTTGCATACTCAATATACAAACTAGCAAATAATCCTATCGCCAATAACACTTTGATAATTTTATTAATCAGACCATTGTGCATATTCAGACCTATAAGTACAAAGATTATTATTTAATAGAAGATCATTATTGTAATTAGTTAAAGCAGTATTGCGAACTGTAGTATCTGAATAAGAATATACCGAACTTGGTTGATGAACCCAATTAAATTCTCCAGTATTCAAATATCCACCTCTAAATCTTCCTTGAGTATCTGCATATCTAATGACTAACACATATCCATGAACAACAGTTGGATCATTAACACAGCCCCTTTTAGTTGCTTTATAACTATAATTAGCACTACTGCTTAATCTTACTGACTCTTGCAATGTATTAGCAGCCGAATATCCAACTCCCAATACATCTAAAATAATCTTAACTGCCGATACACTAACATCTAAAGCATCTCCAATCACAGTTAAAGCAGTACTAGTAACAAAATTAGCCCAATTAGCTGATACCTTGGTATAAGTATTCCTTGTTTCAGTAACTTTTACTGCGACAGAGCCGGTTTAAAGCCGTACAAGTTAATTGCGTATTAGATTTAACTTTGTTGGTATACATTGGAAATTTAGATTTAAGATGACTTAATAGTTGAGCATCGCTCTGTGGAACAGAACTACTAGATACAGTTGATGAATTATTCAATGATTCTAATAAAATATCAAAATCTGGTTCTATAACAACATTACCATCATCATCAGTTATAACATTAATACCTTTGATCAATTTAACT
>CAVDLK010000133.1:0-2735 GCA_963609745.1 Erysipelotrichaceae bacterium
TGCGGATTCTATAACTGAAGAGATTAATAGAAATACTACAATCCAACAAGATTTTACTTGTACTGTTGATAGATTAGAATCTTTGGCAATTGTTTTTACTAAGAACTATAAAGAAGGTGATGGCATCTTAATAATGGACTTATTAGATGGTTCTTATTTATTAGCTAGAGAACAATTCAATGTTAAAGAGATTCCCGAACAACATCGCTTATATTTAGAACCTATTAATTCTATTGAAGGTGTAAGTGGCAAAACTTTAACATTGAGAATATATTCTAATTCATTTATTGGCGATGGCGCATATGTAATGATGAATTCAACAGCTGATTCTTCTATTAAAGTAAATGATGAAGCAATCAATGGAACATTATGTTTTTCTATAAGTGGTAAAGAGGAATTATCAACCGCTTCTTATTATTGGCTTATTATGAGTGGTGTTGGTATTACGTTAGCTATTTTGTTATTTATTTCTTATAAAAATTACTGCAATGGTAAAAACGATATTATTACTGTTGGTTTAAATGCTATAGATAGATATAGTTTCTTAATACAACAATTAGTCGATAGAGATTTTAAGACTAAATATAAAAGGTCAGTATTTGGGGTATTTTGGAGTTTCTTAAATCCTTTGTTGACTATGATTGTGCAATTCTTAGTCTTTTCAACCTTTTTTATGGCTGATACTCAAAACTATCCGGTATATTTAATTGTTGGCGTTGTTTGTTTTTCATTCTTTAATGAATGTACCACAATGTGTTTGAGCTCTGTTTCAGGTAATTATCGTTTAATTACCAAAGTATATATACCTAAATATATTTTCCCTTTATCAAAGACTATATCTTCGTCTGTTAACTTATTGATATCTTTAGTACCTTTACTATTAGTTGCGATTATCACTGGTACTCAAATACATATGTCTTTCTTGTTGATGTTTTATTTCTTGGCTTGTTTGATTATATTCTCTTTTGGTATAGGTATGATATTGGCGACTTTAATGGTCTTCTTTAGAGATATTCAATTTTTATGGTCTGTTATGTGTACAATATGGCAATATGCCACACCTATCTTTTATCCTGCCGAAATAATTCCTGAGAAATATCGTTTTATTGTTAGATTTAATCCTTTATATCACTTTATTGGTAATGCTAGAAAATGTTTAATTGATGGTATCTCACCTGAACCTATCTCTTATATTTATTGTTTAATCTTTGCTTTAGCATCTTTTGGATTAGGTTCTTATATATTTAAGAAGTGTCAAGATAAATTCACTTTATACTTATAGTTATGACAAATATGATTGAAGTTAAAAATGTAAAGATGCGATTTAAGATGTCGGATGAACCTCTTAATTCGATTAAAGAAATCTTTACCAAAGCAGTTTCGGGAAAGTTAAAGTTTAACGAATTTTTGGCATTGGATGATGTTAGTTTTAATGTTGAAAAAGGTGAAACTTTAGGTTTAATTGGAACTAATGGTGCTGGTAAGTCTACAACTTTAAAATTAATATCAGGAATCTTAAAACCAAGTGAGGGTTCAATCACTATTAAAGGCAATGTTGTGCCAATGTTAGAGTTAGGTGCTGGTTTTGATTTAGAGTTAACTGGTAGAGAAAATATCTATTTAAATGGCGCAATACTTGGCTATTCTAGAGATTATTTGGAATCTAAATATGAAGAGATAGTAGATTTTGCGGAAATTAGAGAATTCATCGATATGCCTATTAGAAATTATTCTTCTGGTATGATGGCTAGACTTGCTTTCTCTATTGCTTCGGTTGTACAACCAGAAATATTGATAGTTGATGAAATATTGGCAGTAGGTGATGTAAAGTTTCAAGAGAAATCTTATAAAAGAATGCAAGAATTAATGTCAGGTGGGGCAACCGTTTTATTTGTTTCTCATGACTTAGAAAAGATTGAAGAAATGTGCGACCATGTTGTTTGGCTAGATAAGGGAAAGGTAAAGCAATATGGTGATGCTACAGAAATATGTAAGGCATATAAAAAGGCGCAAGGTATAGAGAATGCTTAATGTCTTAATGCTTTCTACTACCTTTATCCCTTCGGTTTTATTATGTGGACATTGTCAAATGGACTATCTAGAATCTGAAGGCAAGGTTAATTATCGTTTTATTCCATCGCACTTTGTCCAAAAGAAAAATGTTGAATGGGCGGATATAATTATTTTTTTAAGAAGTGATACTGATATAGATGCTTATGTATCGAAGATTGCCAAGAAAGCAGGTAAACACTTAATTTATGTTTTAGATGATGATATTTTAAATGTGCCTTCATATTTAAGTTGTGCACCATATTATTTATTAAAATCAACTCAAAACAATATCAAAACAATAATGGCCAATTGTGATACATTCTTAACACCTAGTCCAGTATTATTAGAAAAATATGGCAATGGTTTTAAGAATAAATTTCTAATATCTGAGCCATCATTAAATAGAATCAAAGTTAAAGAAAAAAATCCAAAGATTAAGATTGGTTTTGCGGGTTCTATTGATAGAGTTCAAGATATCAATGAAATATTAGAAAACACTATCGAAAGATTAGTAAATAAATATCAAGATAAGATTGAAATAGAATTCATGGGGGCAAAACCAAGATTTCTAGAAAGATTAGGCTTAAAGTTTTTACCATATCAAGATGGTTATGATGCTTATACAGCTTATATGGCTAGTATGAATTGGGATATTGGTTTAGCACCTATGCCTGAATCAAAAT
>CAVDLK010000134.1:0-2729 GCA_963609745.1 Erysipelotrichaceae bacterium
CCAATATAGGATTCATCTCTTTTTAATATAAGTGGTTCTTCATTATCTAGTTTCCTACGGCAATTAATACCAGCCATGATTCCTAGTCCTGCTGCTTCTTCATACCCAGAAGTACCTAATATTTGTCCAGATATAAATAGGTTATTAATTTGTTTTAATTCTAGGTTAGGTTTAACTTGTAAAGGATCTATAGCATCATATTCAATGGCATAGGCATATTTAACTATTTCGGCATGTTCTAAACCGATTAAAGAATGAACCATCTTTTCTTGAACGTCACGAGGCATAGAGGTTGAGAATCCTTGAACATAGGTGGTGTTTAGTGATTCAGATTCTGGTTCTAAGAATAGTTGATGTCTTGGTTTATCAGAGAATCTAACTACCTTATCTTCAATAGAAGGACAATATCTTGGTCCTATTCCTTTTACTACACCGGAATACATTGATGATTTATTTAGATTTTCTCTAATGATTTTTAATGTTTCATCAGTGGTATATGTTAAATAACAAGGAACTTGTTTATCGGGACTAAGTATTTCTTCTTTTTTTGTTTCTTCAGAGAAATGTAAAAAATCTGTTGAACCTGGTTCATATTTAGTTTTAGAAAAATCTATGGAACTAGTTAATACTCTTTGAGGAGTACCAGTTTTTAATCTAAAGAGTTTGATACCTAAATTTCTAAGTGAGGCACTCAAATTTTTAGTTGTCTTATCCCCATCTGGACCCTCGCTTCTTGTATCAGAAGATATCATGACTGTTGAGTCCATATAGGTTCCGGTTGTTAGAATACAAGCTCTTGCTTCAATGATGCCGGTTTTTTGAAGTCTAACTGCTTTAAAGCAATTATTTTCACATATTACTTCTTCTACGATATCTTCAATTACAGTTAGGTTTTCGGTATGTAGGCATAAATCTTGCATCATAGCAGAATATGCCAGTTTATCAGATTGAACTCTCATACTCCAAACGCCTGGGCCTTTAGTAGTATTAAGCATCTTAAATTGTAAAGCAGTCTTATCGGCAACCTTTGGCATAACACCACCTAAAGCATCTATTTCTCTAACTACTATGCCTTTTGCTGGGCCGCCAATTGAAGGATTACATGGCATCTTGGCGATATGTTTTAATTTGATAGTAACAAGTACTGTATCTTTGCCTGCGTGGGCTAAAGACATCGCTGCTTCTACTCCAGCATGGCCTGCTCCTACTACAACACAATCACGCATGGAAGACACCTCTTATCTTTTTATATATTTCAATCATGTCTTTATAATGATTATTTAAATCTTGAAAACTTTCATATTCAAAGTCTTCATACATATCTAATAAGGCTTCATATAAAGGATATAAACATAGCTCTGATGCTAGAATGTATAATCCCTTAGTGGCATCTTTTGCCAAGGCATAATCTTCCTCGTCTAACATCTTTTCTAAATCAACAAAAAAGCTATCAGAAAGATATGAATTAACTATTTCTTCATACTCGTCAATATTAGGATACTTTTCTAGGATTAAATCATAATTTAATCCAACTTGTTTATACTTATTTCTCATTTTCTATTTTCTTATAGTCCGCAAAGGCATTACCTATCTTTTCACCAATAATATTATATGTATTATTTAAGCCATCGAAGATAATAGGTTGTAATTTATTGATATCAACCTTATCATTAGTCATAATCTTTTCATCAACAGAAATATTAATAATCTTAGCGAATAGATGACCATTTTCTTTATCATATGATATTAATTCACATTCTAAGGCGAATGGTAATTCTTCAAATAATGGGGCATCAATGTGTTCAGCTTTTTGCTTATGTAAACCACATTTTTCTAATTTATCTTTTACATCATTACCACTTACCATACCAACATAGTCACATTGGATATAAGTATCTAAAGTACCAACAGAGGCAGTAAAGCATTTCTTATTTAAGATGTTTTGGGTAGTTTTATGTTCAAAGGATAAACATAGCATTAATTCATTTGTATCAGATATACCACCCCAAGCAGCAGTCATTGCATCAGCATTGCCTTCTTCATCATATGTTCCAACAACAATCACCGGTTCGGGATATAAGCAAGATTTTGCGCCTAAATTTTTTCTCATAAATATTTCTTTAAATCCTTTCTTAATTCTTTTGTATTTTTAAATGTAAGTCCAATTGTTATTCCAGGAACAACTGCTCCTAGAACATTTTCTGGTCTATCGTCTATAAATATACATTCTTGTCCTTTTAAGTGATATTTCTTTAATAATATTTCATATATCTTTGCATCTGGTTTTGATACATGATAGAAGGCTGATACAACTTGACCATCAAGTTGATAGGGAAACTTTTTAAAGTATGATGCTTGGTTATAGCCAGCATTAGATAATAAATATAATTTATATCCCTTTTGTCTTAATTCTTCTAATAGTTGAGGCATTCCTTTAATTACATCAGCATATTTATACCAATTTCTAGTTAATTCTTTAGTATATTTTTTTAAATAATCGGGAACATTATCTAAAGACTTTTGAATTAGAGTATTTATATTAATTTTGCCTAAATCATATTGAGACCAGTAATCTTTTTCAATAGTATTATCAATTATAATCTTTCTATCTTTAGGATCATTTAAGCCCATCTTTTCTAAGAATAGGTCAGGTTTAAAATCTATTAATACATTGCCCATGTCAAAAATAATGTTCTTGATCATATAACCATAATATCACGAAAGGAAAA
>CAVDLK010000135.1:0-2687 GCA_963609745.1 Erysipelotrichaceae bacterium
AACATGACAATAGGCCTCCTTTTAATCTATCTAATTAATATTATAGGTCTATTGTTTTTTTATCTCCCCATCCATTTTACGTGAAGTAAATCATTACATAATTGCGATATGTTAATATTATAAGGATGAAAAACAAAAAGTTATTTGCTAGTTTGATGATGTTAATAGCTGCCATCTCTTGGGGCTTAGCCTATAGTGTACAAACTATAATGGCTGACCTAGGTACTTTTACCATTACCTTCTTTAAGTGTATTGGTGGCTTCTTATTATTAGTTATTGCATTAATCAAAAAAGCTAAATTCACAAAATCTACTATTATCTTTGGCATAATTGTTGGTTTAATAAATTTTCTAGGCTGTGCTTGCCAACAGAAAGGTCTAGAATTGTCATCTACTACTAATGCTAGTTTTATTACTTCCTTATATATAGTAATGGTTCCCCTTCTTGGACTATTCCTTGGAAAAAAGGTTAATAAGAAAACATGGTTAGCTATTGCTATTGCCTTGGTAGGAATGTATCTATTATGTATTTCTGGAGAATTCAAATTAAGAATAGGTGACATAATATTACTATTTGCTGCCCTATTCTTTGCTTTACAAATTGTTGTCATTGACAACAAAGCTGGTGAAATTGATCCCTTACCATTTGCAGCTATACAACAAGTTAGCGCATCTATACTTGCTGGAACAATTATGATATTTGTTGAAAAACCAAATCCATCAACACTATTATCATATTGGCCACTACTAGCCTTTTTATCACTAATCTCAGGTGCTTTATCAATATTTATTCAAAACAGATACCAACCCGATGTTGGACCAACACTTGCTTCCTTAATCATGAGTTTTGAATCAGTATTTGGTGCCCTATTTGCTTGGATTATCTTAAATCAAACATTAAGCCTACAAGAAATAATTGGTTGTGCTTTAATCTTAATAGCCGTTATAATTGCCGAATAATTAATATTTTCTAATTCTTTGTTCAACTTCACTCTTTAAATAAAGTTTGTTTTTTGTTGTAACTTTAATCGGATGTAACTTACCTCTATGCACTAAGTCATCTAAGTTTTGCCTAGAACAATTTAATAGTTCTATTACCTCACCACTACTTAAAACCCTTTGTTTAATAAAACATAAAAAATCATCTAATGATAATGGAACATCAACCCCTATCTTCAGAAGTTGTTCATTTGATATTTCTAAGTCATTTGCCCAATATATTCCATATCCACCAGCAGATACCATTATATTGTTATATAAATCTTTGTTTGTTAATAGAGGACTAAACCTTACATCATTTTTAAAATAATCATTTAAATCACATCTTTTCACAACACCATTTAAGAAAAATACCAATAAATTACAATTTGTTAATGGTACAACATCTTCAATCTTTCTATCAAAACGCTCAATTAATTCCTTTGGTAATTTATCATAAGTAATTTCCTCAATATAATAATCATCTTGAGCACATTTACCATTAGCTAATATAAGTAATTCATAAGGATCATATTCACTTAATCCATTATCCTTTAATATCTGACCTAGATTTTGTCTATCTATTGGAACAATACGTTGATTAACCCACATCTGACTCCAATAGGAATTGATTGTTTTTTCACCTTTTTCTAAAAAACTAGAAAGGAATAATGGTGTTTGCCAAAAATCAGCATCATCAGGAAGTTCAATATAAAAACGTTTGGCATTTTCATAATAAATAAGCCAAGCTAGTGTTTTTCTAGATATATCTGTTTCATCTTTTATCGCAAATATCTTCATATATACACCATCTTTTCCAAATCATTTCCCAAATTTTATCTAACAACCTTTTATCCAAATCTAAATCTTCAAACAATATTGCTTTATCATCTTCATGTATTGGATTTAGTTTTGGATATTCCTTTACAGGTATTAACTTAAGATTTTCAAATGCTGAATTAGAGCCAACAAAACATTGTACTGGCTTATCCTCCAGTACATCTACCTTATTAACCTCATCAATATCATGGCAACTAAAAAGTAGTGATAAGCCATGATCAAATAAAGGTGCTAACCTAATTGTCTTATTCTTACTATTTCTTAATACCTCAATATTTGCCCCATGCCTATCTCTATTTAAAATCAAATAATCTACAACAAGCATTTCCCAAATATATTTCTTCCAACCTTTTCTAATACAAAAATCTAAAGGCTTCTCATGTGACAATCTTTCAACTTGATAATAATCATCTAAAGCTAACTTACTTTCGCCATACCGTTTAAAATCATTTGAAGCACAAAGCCATGTGGTATAAGGTATATCATCTATTAAAATATCCGCATATATTAATTGATAAGAAAGATGCTCTATTCCTAGAATTGTTAAAAGTCTATCAACAATAATCTCATTAATACATTCATGACCGGTAATACCATTAACTGAATCATAATTAGAAAGTTTATAATAAACCTTCTTACCACCTAAATCAGAATAAGCTTTCAAAAAAGAACCTGCAATACCACATGAATTTTTAATTTTTGTCCATGACAAATATCTTAAATCTTGTTTTTCCATATATTTATTTTTAGAGATTATATTTATAATACTTGACATATGTCTAGTATTTAATACCATTCTTATTCCTCATAAGTAGTTTTCCTTTCGTGATATTATGGTTATATGATCAAGAACATTATTTTTGACATGGG
>CAVDLK010000136.1:0-1454 GCA_963609745.1 Erysipelotrichaceae bacterium
ATTATATTTATATTTTTATGTTTATTGGTTTAAGCCCACTTCTAGAAGAATATGCTTTTAGAGGAGTACTTCTTAATGCTTTAGCCAGATATAACAAGAAGTTTGCTTTAATTGCTTCTTCATTGATTTTTGCTTTAGCCCACTCTAATTTTGGTGAGATATTACCAGCCTTTGCAATGGGCATTGCTTTAGGTAAGATGTCACTTAGATATAAATCAATTCAGCCAACAATTGTTGTTCATATTCTATTTAATGCCTTTATATATTCTTTATATATGTTGCCAAGCAATATTGCTTCTTATATGGGATATGGTCTAGCAGCTATTTGTATTTTGGCTATTTATTTATATTTATCAGGAAGATATCAAAGAATTGGTGTTCAAAAATCAGTTAATAAAAATATTCCTGCAATTTTCTTTACGAGATTTACTGTTATTTTCTCTATGATTTTAATGGTTGCTTATACTTGCTTATTGACATTTGTTAAATAAAAACGCCTTGATGGCGTTATATTTATATGGCTGCGGATATAGGATTTGAACCTATGAAATGGCGGATTCAGAGTCCGCTGCCTTACCGCTTGGCTAATCCGCAAGAGCACTAATATTATATAATAAAATACTTTTTTCAGTAAAAATTCACATAGGAATATTATTATAAAGATATGGCAAGGTTATTAATAGTTGACGATGAAGAAAAGATAAGAGAAATGGTTGGCAAGTATGCTGTTCATGAAGGCTATGAGGTAGAACTTGCAAGTGATGGCAAAGAGGCTTTAGAGAAATTTAAAAAAGCTGATTTTGATGTTGTTATATTAGATATCATGATGCCAGAATTAGATGGCTATAAGACTCTTGAAATGATGAAACAGATTAAAGATGTTCACTGTATTTTCTTAACTGCTTTAGGTCAAGAATATGATAGAGTTTATGGTTTTGATATTGGCGCGGAAGATTATGTGACAAAACCATTCTCATTAAAAGAATTAATGATGCGAATTAAGGTTATCTTAAAAAGAGAAAATAAGGATGCAAGTAGGATTGTTGTTGGCAAACTGGTATTAGATGAAAACGCACATACTGTTACTATTGATGACAAACGTATTGATTTAGCGAATAAGGAATATGAATTGTTATTATATTTATTAAAAAATATGGGTAATGCCTTAACTAGACAAGCAATTATATCTAAGGTATGGGGCTATGAATATGATTCTGATGATCGTACTTTAGATACTCATATGAAACTATTAAGAAAAGACTTAGGCGAATATGGTAAATATATTAGTACTATTAGGGGAGTAGGCTATCGTTTTGAAAAAGAAATTTAGTTTAAGAATAGAATTAATAATATTCTTATTAATCTTTGTATTATCAATATTAGGCTTAATTTATTTTTTTCAAACTACTTATTTAGATAGTTTTTATAAGGAATCCAAGATTAATGTATTAGAA
>CAVDLK010000136.1:1501-2565 GCA_963609745.1 Erysipelotrichaceae bacterium
TAAGTATTGAGAATGATGAATTAGATGATTATATGGATCAAATAACTATTTCTAATGAAGTTTGTGTTAGGGTAGTTTCTAATAGTAGTAAATATAATAATGTTGGTGCTTGTAGTTTAAAGAATTTGGATTTTAATACTATAAATGATATTGCCAAACAAACCAGTGCAAATGGTGGTGATAAATTATTTGATTTATTTAGATATCATATTAATAATGATTCTGAATTAGATATTTATATTTATTCTAAGTTATTTACTGTTAATGATGAAACAGTCATGGTTTTAGTTTCAACTATGATTACTCCTATTGGTGCTACTATTTCTACAATTAAGTCACAATATATAATTATTGTTGCTATAGTGGTGATTATGACAATTATATTGGCTTTAATACTATCACGTTTTATTATTAAGCCAATTAAGAAAATAAATGATGAATCTAAGAACTTATCTAAGGGTGAATATGATAAGAGTAAGGTTAAATTTAAAATAAAGGAATTTGATGAATTAAATAATACTTTAGATAAGGCTAATGAAGATATATCTAAGGCGGATAAGGCTAAAAAAGAATTATTAGCTAATGTATCTCATGATTTACGTACTCCTTTAACGATGATTGTTGGTTATGGTGAGATGATTAGAGATTTGCCTGAAGAAAATAATGAAAGCAATATTAATGTAATTATTGATGAGGCTAAAAGATTATCTACTTTAGTTGATGATTTATTAGATATATCGAGAATTGAAAATGATAATATCAAGATTAATAAGAAGGATCTAAGTTTAAATGATTTGCTTACTAATACTTATCATCAATATGAAAAATATTGCGAAGCACAGAATGTTAAATTTGAATTGAAATTAGGTGAAGATAAGATTGTATCTCTAGATGAGGCTAGAATTAAACAAGTTTTATATAACTTTATTAATAATGCTTTAAATTATAATGATAAGGATGAACAATTAATAATATTAGGTAGTGAGATTATTGATAATAAGACTAGAGTCTATGTTTATGATAATGGTGAAGGTATTAGTAAAGAGGATTTAAATAATATTTGG
>CAVDLK010000137.1:0-2505 GCA_963609745.1 Erysipelotrichaceae bacterium
AAGTAATGCTGGTAAATCTAGTTTATTAAATGCTTTATATAAAAAGGATTTAGCTTTTGTAGGTAAAAATCCAGGTAAAACAAAATTAATAAATTTCTTTAATATAGATGATAAATATACTGCAGTAGATGTACCAGGATATGGTTATGCGAATAGATCAAAGAATGAACAAATTGAATTTGGTAAGATGATGGATGATTATTTTAATCATAGAGAACAAATTAAATTAGTTGTTTGTATATTTGATTCTAGAATTGGTCAAACTGAAGATGATAGTAATATGATTGAATATTTAGACAATAATAAACATAAGTATATTATTGTATACAATAAGATAGATAAATTAAATCAATCAGAATTACATAAAGTTAAACAATATAAATATGATTTTTTAATTAGTTGTACAAAAAATAAGGGTATTAAAGAACTTAGAGATTATATTGATAATTATATTTGGCAAATTTAACAAATATATGTTATATTTTAGAAGACGTTGATTAGAAGAAAGTAACTTAATTGGGAAAATAGAGATATAGTGTTTGGTGGAAACTATACTGGATTAGGTGAAAATGTTGTCTAGGAGTTTACATTGTACGTTTGCTCGCGTTAAGAGTTTAAGTTATAAGATAAGGTGGTACCGCGTATTAACGCCCTTAGTACCACCTTTTATTTTTAGGAGGAAAATATGTTAGCTGACAAATATGAGCCAAAAAAAGTAGAAGAAGGTAAATATCAAAATTGGCTAGACCATCATTATTTTGAATGTGGAGATTTAAGTAAAAAACCTTATTGTATTGTTATACCACCACCAAATGTAACAGGTAAATTACATTTAGGCCATGCAATGGACAATACTTTACAAGACTTACTTGCTAGATATAATCGTCTAAAAGGTAAGGATGTATTATGGGTTCCAGGTATGGACCATGCTGGTATCGCAACACAAGCTAAGGTTGATGAAAGATTAAAGAAGCAAGGCATTTCTCGTTATGATATTGGAAGAGAAAAGTTCTTAGATAAAGCTTGGGAATGGAAAAAGGAATATTCTGATTTTATTCGTTCTCAATGGGCTGTAATGGGTAATTCTACTGATTATCGTAAAGAAAGATTTACTTTAGATGAAGGTTTATCAAAGGCTGTTGCTAAGGTATTTGTTACATATTATAAAGAAGGATTAATTTATCAAGGTAAAAGAGTTATAAATTGGGATCCTCAAGCTAAAACTGCTTTAAGTAATATTGAAGTAATACATAAAGATGTAGAAGGTTATATGTATTATTTAAAATATCAAGTAGTGGATAGTGATGAAACATTTGAGGTTGCAACAACTAGACCAGAAACAATGTTTGGCGATGTATGTATCGTTGTAAACCCTAATGATGAAAAGGTTAATCATTTAATAGGTAAGAAGGCTATCAATCCTGCTAATGGTGATATTTTGCCTATTATTGGCGATGAATATATTGAAATAGGTTTTGGTACTGGTATCATGAAATGTACTCCAGCACATGATCCTAACGACTATCAAATTGCTTTAAGACATCATTTAGATATGCCAATTTGTATGAATGATGATGGCACAATGAATGAATTATGTCATGAATTTAATGGATTAGATAGATTTGAATGTAGAGAGAAATTACTTGAAAAGTTTAAGAAAGATGGTTCATTCATTAAAGCAGAAAAGATTGTTCATAGTGTTGGCCATTCTGAAAGAACTGGTGTTATGGTAGAACCATATTTATCTAAACAATGGTTTGTTAAGATGAAACCATTAGCTGATGATGTATTAAAGGCTCAAGAAAATGAAGAAACAAAGATTAATTTCTATCCTAAACGTTTTGAAAAGACATTTAAACAATGGTTAGAAAATATTGAAGATTGGTGTATTTCTCGTCAATTATGGTGGGGTCATAGAATTCCTGTTTGGTATCATAAACAAACTGGTGAGATATATTGCGAGGTAGAACCACCAAAAGATATTGAAAATTATGTTCAAGATGAAGATGTATTAGATACATGGTTCTCTAGTGCTTTATGGCCTTTCTCAGTTCTTGGATGGCCTGAAGAAACAGATGATTTAAAGCGTTATTTCCCAACATCTTGTATGGTAACAGGATATGATATTATCTTCTTCTGGGTTGCTAGAATGGCTTTCAGCGCAAGACATTTTATGCATGATGTTCCTTTTAAAGATTGTTTAATTCACGGCTTAATTAGAGATGAAAAGGGTAGAAAGATGTCTAAATCATTAGGAAATGGTATTGATCCTATCGATTTAGTTAATCAATATGGTTGTGATGCTCTAAGATTATTCTTATCTACTAACTCCACACCTGGTTTGGATATGAACTATTCAACAGAAAAGATGGAAGCAGGTTGGAACTTTATCAATAAATTATGGAATGCATCTAGATATGTTTTAATGAATTGTAATGGTGTATATCCTCATAATTTAGATGCAATTGATTTATAATTATCTGAATTTTCAGGATTTGCAAAATG
>CAVDLK010000138.1:0-2377 GCA_963609745.1 Erysipelotrichaceae bacterium
ATAAAGATATTAGGTAAGGTATTACATAATAAGGTGTTATTCTAATGGTTAAACAAACTTTAAAATATATTGTATTTTGTATGGCTATATATTTAAGTATTTCAGCTATTGAAATATTTTTATTACCACCATTAATTGATTTTATTAGTACTGATTTTTGGATACATATGTATATATACATATTCTTATTACTTGTATTAAATCCTATAATTACTAAATTAATCAGTGATAAATTCTTTAAATTTAATGATACAGAATCCAAAAATATTAAGTTGACCCAATAACTGACTCAATAACTGACCCAATAAACAGTTTTAAATATCAATTGTGTTAAATAAATGAAGAAAATAGGCTTAAATACAAAGGCTTAAATAAGTTTGTGGCTATTATTTTGGCCCAATAACTGACGCAATAAGTGACGCAATAAATGACGCAATAAATTATTTAAGCTTGCCAAATATACTTTTAAAACATAATGCATTAGATATGTTTTTCTATTTTATTCATTAATTCAAAGAAATCTAAAGTCTACTTTATTTTTTGGTTTTATATAGGTTGCATTAATAATGCAAATAAGATGGTTTTTTAATCTATAATAGTAGATGTATGAAAATTGCAATGGTAGCTGGTGGAACTGGAGGACATATATATCCTGCTTTATCTTTGGCTGAGGCTTTAAAAAATAGAGGTCATGAGATTACTTTTATTGGTTCTAATGATCGTATGGAAAAGGATTTAATTCCTAGCCATAATTTTGATTATATTGGTTTAGATGTATATACCACTAGGGGTGGAATAATACAAAAGATTAAGAGTATCTTATCAATAGTTAAGGCTTATTTTAATTGTTTAAATATCTTAAAAGGTTATGATATGGCTATTGGTTTTGGTAACTATATATCAATACCGGTAATGTTAGCGGCATGTAAATTAAAGTTAAAAACTATTATTCATGAACAAAATTCTTTTGTTGGTAGGGCTAATAGATTATTAGATAAAAAGGTTGATTTAATAATTGGCTCTTATGAAGAGAATAGGAAACAGTTTGTTAATAGGAATATTAAGATATTAGGTAATCCTCAATCTTCTAAGGCATATCTAGTTAAAGAGGATAAGAGGGTAATAGGTGATTTAGGTTTAGATATTAATAAAAAGACTGTTGTTATATTTATGGGTTCTTTAGGTTCTAGTAGTGTTAATGAAATATTATTAGATTATTTTAACTTATGTGATGGTTCATATCAGATTGTATATGCTAGTGGTAAATCACACTATGAAGATACAATTAATAGGGCAGTTAAAAGGGATTATATTAAGATATATGATCATATTGATGGTATTAATGTAATGAAGAATGCTGATTTATTAATATGTAGGGGTGGGGCAACTACTATGGCGGAAATTGAGGCTATTGGTATTGCGGCTATTATTATTCCTTCACCTTATGTTCCTAATAATCATCAATATTTCAATGGTAAGTCTTTAGTTGATAAGGATGCTGCTTTAATGATTGAAGAAAAGGATTTAAGTCCTGAATTATTAAATAAGACCGTTAATGATTTAATTAATGATGAAGATAGATTAAAGATGTTGGCTAACAATGCAAGAAAACTTGGTAATCCTAATGTGCTAGATGATATGATAGTAGAAGTGGAAAATTTATGATTGCTGATTTTTTAAAGTTACATGGTACTTACCATGATGATAAATGTTTTAAAGATTTAACGACAATTAAGATGGGTGGACCAATAAAGCATTTTGTTTTGCCTAATAGTGCTGATGATTTAAAAGAGATTATAGCTTATTTAAAAAGTAATATGATACCTTTTAAAGTAATTGGTAATGGTTCTAATTTAATATGTGGTGAATCATTATTTGATGGTGTTGTCATCTGTTTAAAGGGCTTAAATAGCTATGAAATTGCTAATGATGAATTATATGTCGAGGCTGGTATTTTGGCTCCTAAAATGGCTAATATTCTCGCTAAACAAGGTTTTAGTTGTTTAGAGTTTGCTAGTGGAATACCAGGAACAATTGGTGGCTTAATTTATATGAATGCTGGTGCTTATAAAAATGAAATGGCTAATGTTATTAAAGAAGTACTGGTATTAAAAGATGATGAATTAGTGTGGTTAAATAATGAAGAATGCGAGTTCTCATATCGCTATTCGATATTTCATAAACATCCTAGATGGGTAATAGTTGCTGCTAAGTTAAAATTAGAGAAAAAGGATAGTAAAGTTATTGAAGAATTAATGGCTGATAGACTTTCAAGAAGAAAAAGTACCCAACCATTAGACAAAGCAAGTGCTGGATCTTGTTTTAGAAATCCTGAAAATGATTTTGCTTGGAAGATGATTGATGGTATAGGATATAG
>CAVDLK010000139.1:0-2342 GCA_963609745.1 Erysipelotrichaceae bacterium
CCTAGTTCAGTACATGTTGCATCATAACTTAAATCTTTAATCTTATTTAAAGCAATTTCTACACCCTTATAGTTATATTTCCAATCCTTTTGAATTGAGGCATTACAATCATCAAATACCTCTATAGGGTCTAATGTTTCATCTTTTAAAGGTAATATTATTCTACTAGTATCTTCTTTAAATTTATTTAGTACTTTTTTAATATCGTTTCTTTGAGAACTAAAACATTTATAGAAATCAATACATAAATCATCATTAAAATGGAATATAACATTTCTTCTATCCATTATTTCTTTAATTAAAGTAGCAAAGTTATCCTCGGCACCCCAAAAGAACATATTAAATCTATCACTTAATAGTTTTAATTCATCACCATATTTTCCTCTTCTAACATCAATATAGAATTGGCGATATATTTGTTTTGCTTCATTATCACTAATTAATCTTGCATCACTTGGAATCTTAGCCTCTGTTGGATGTTCAGAAAGTATCATATTACAAAATGAATCAATAGTTCCCATAAAACATAAATCAATGTTTTCTAGAGCTTTAGCACATCTTAAGCGGCTTATGTCATTAGGTTCCAACAAATCTCCAGCATGTTTAGGTTTATTGTGATTGCTTGGATTGGATCTTTCTATTAACTTTGCTTGGAATCTTTCGTAGAATTCTAAGGCAGCGTTTTTTGTGAAAGTGATGGCACATATCTTCTCTACTTCTTTACCAGCTTCTATCATGGCTACCATTCTATTTACTAACATGGTAGTCTTTCCAGAGCCTGCACCAGCCTCAACAAAAATATTAGTATCAATATCTTCAATAATACTTACTCTTGATTTTTCATCCATGCTTAAGGCATTTATATCACTCATCTTTTACCACCTTTCCACATATTGAAGAATATTTACAATACTTACATCTAATCTTTTCTTCATCGCTTGTGAATGGTTGAATATCATAATCACTATTTTCTATAGCATTTTTAAATATTATTAATTTATTAGCTAACTCATTTTTAATTTCAGCATCATACTTACAAGTAATAATGCCATTAGGGAACCTTAACATCCTATATTCACAATGATCTATTTCTAGATTCATTTCCTTTTCAACAATATAGGCATAAATCAATACTTGTAGACAAGTATCAACATCATCCTTTATATGATTATTCATCTTACGTTCAGTCTTAAAATCAACAATTACAGCCTTACCATCTTTAGTTAACTCAACTCTATCAGGATAGCCATGAATCTTAACACCAGACTCTTTATGTATTGTTGTCTTATCTTCTTCTTTAAAAGCAACTTCTCTTTTAAATCTATCATCAAAGTCCCAACCATTAGAAAGCATATCTAAAAATTCTTGCTTAGTATTTTCAATATTTTCTTTAATTAAAGGAACTGATATCTTCATATATTCATCAAAAACAGTGCTAGAGAACTCAATAAAACTATCCTTATCCATCTTATGATCTGGTAGATATTCCATCAAAGCATGGGCAAGGGTACCTTGTTCACTAGCAGAAATTACCTCATATGGATCATAATCATCAGGGGAAGCAATCTTTAAAACATATTGAAAATAAAATTGTTTTCGACATGAAAAGAATAGATTTAAAGCAGAAGGTGAATATCTATCTGCCTCAATTGCATAATTTGTATTATTACTAGAAACCTTTTCCACAAAATTAATAACATCATTATTGTTATATGATTGACCTATTCCTCTAGATATAGATAATCTTGGTTTAAAATAATCCACCTTTTCAACATAATCAGAAAAATCCTTAAGTGACTTATCTACACCATATTCCGATTTATATAATTCAAACAATAATGATGAAGCATTATTCTTCTTTAATTCAGATACATTTAAACCTGGATATGATAGATATATCTTATTATCTAAAGTAGAAGCTAATTTAACTAGATTTATTAAATCTTGCTTTTTTCTCTTAATCTTTCCCTTTGAACTTAAATCCTCATTATCAAAGAAACCTATATCCTCATCTAATAACAAAGGATTCTCCTTAGGTGAACCAGGATAAGTAGTAGATGATAAACCACAAACATATAAAACATTTCTTAATGATGATAAAGCATCTTTAATAGAACATATATGAATATGACCCGGTTTATTACTTTCACGATATACCATCTTTTTTAATAAAGATTCAATGATATCATCTGTTATATCTAAACCAATATTTTTAATTATCTTAATCTCATTAATAATAGTATTTTTAGATGCTGAATCGAATGCCGATACAAATTCACCATCTCTATTTCTACTATATTTATTAAGAAATTCTTCCATAGGTAGACTAAATTCATTAATAA
>CAVDLK010000140.1:0-2151 GCA_963609745.1 Erysipelotrichaceae bacterium
GAACATATTCGCAACATTATCAGTAAAGCTTAAATATACTTCTTGATTTGATAATTCGATTTCTCTACCCTCAGTTGGAACAATGGCAATTATATCTTTATCTAGAGCACTCATATGTAGATGAACAGAACTACCCATTAATTCGCTAACATCAACCTTAGCTTTAATACCATCATCACTTAATATCATATGATCTGGTCTAACACCTAAGATAATATCTTGTTCCTTGATACCTTTAGCTTTTAATCTATCTTGTTTTTCTTTTGATAAAGCAAATTCTTTATTATCTACTAAAAGTTTATATTCATTATCTTTACATAATAACTTCGCATCAAAAGTATTCATTCTAGGTGTACCAATAAATCCTGCGACAAATAGGTTTGCTGGATGATTAAATACTTCTTGTGGCGTACCAATCTGTTGAACAACACCATCTTTCATTACGACAATTCTATCGCCTAGAGTCATAGCTTCTACTTGATCATGTGTAACATAAATAAATGTTGTGTTAATCTTTTTTCTAAGTTTAATAATTTCAGCACGCATTTGATTACGTAACTTAGCATCTAAGTTAGATAAAGGTTCATCCATTAATAATACTTTAGGATTTCTAACAATAGCTCTACCAATGGCAACTCTTTGTCTTTGACCACCTGATAAATTTTTAGGTTTACGATTTAAATATTCTGTAATATCTAAAGTCTCAGCTGCTTCTTTAACCTTCTTATCAATTTCTTCTTTTGAAACTTTCTTTATCTTTAAAGGGAAAGCAATATTATCATAAACACTTAAATGAGGATATAAAGCATAAGATTGGAAAACCATAGCTATATCTCTATTTTTTGGTTCAATATCGTTACATAATTTGCCATCAATATAAAGTTCACCATCACTGATATCTTCTAGTCCCGCAATCATTCTTAATGTTGTAGACTTGCCACAACCTGAAGGCCCAACAAGTACAATAAATTCATTATCTTTAATATCAATATTAAAATCTTGTACCGCTACTACACCTTCATCAGTAATTTGTAGATTGCTTGGTTTTTTAGTTTCTGCTTTTTTCTTACCAAATAAACCTTTTTTGTTTTCTTGAAGAGGATAAATCTTCTTAATATTTTTTAAAACTACATTTGCCATAAATTATGCCCTTCCATATATATGTGTTACTTCTTTTAATTTTTCACATAACTCTTTTGTGAAACTATTTTCCTTAACCATCCACTTCCAGTTTGTACCAACAGTACTTGGAGTGTTCATTCTAGCCTTTTCATCTAAGCCCAATAAATCTTGAACTTGAACAATTGCTGTATCGCATACTGTTGCCATCAAACATTTAATCATTGCCCAATTAAATTCATCTTCTTCATGATAATTTATATATTCTTTACAGAATTTCAAACTATCATCAGGAATTTCTTTAATCCAACCCATAACTGTTTGATTATCATGAGTTCCAACATAAGCTATTTGATTCTTTTTTAGATTATAAGGAATATTATCATTGCTGTCGGCATCTCTAGTATCAAAAGCAAATTCTAATACACCCATGCCAGGATATCCACTATATTTAAGCAAATCCTTAACATCATCATCCATATATCCTAAATCTTCAGCAATTATCTTGTCACCAACATTATCTTTAATTGCTTTGACAAAACTCTTGCCAGGTCCTGTAACCCAATTTCCATCTCTAGCATTAACGGCACCATAATCAATTGTATAGTAAGCACTAAGACCTCTAAAATGATCAATTCTTACATAATCATAGATACTACATAAATGCTTAATTCTTTTTATCCACCAATCATAATTGGTATTTAAATGATACTGCCAATCATAGATTGGATTACCCCATAATTGACCATCTACCGCAAAAGCATCTGGTGGACATCCAGCAACCTTTATAGGAACTAAATTTTCATCCAATAAGAATAATTTTGGATTAGAAAATACATCACATGAATCACTTGAAACATATAATGGACAATCACCAATAATTTCTATACCCTTTTCATTAGCATATTTTTTTAAATTAAACCATTGTTTAAAAAATAGATATTGAACAACCTTCCAGAAATTATATGTGTCACTATATTCTTCTTTTACTAAATCAATTGTTTCCTTATCCTTTGTTTTATATTTATAATC
>CAVDLK010000141.1:0-2151 GCA_963609745.1 Erysipelotrichaceae bacterium
ATCCATGCGTATCTTTAAATAAGACAATTGTTAAGATAAATAAAATTGAACAAAATAGAAGTACAAATATTGGATATCGATAAGGACGATCAATAATTAAAAAACTAAAGACTGTTAAAAAGATGAAGAAATATAAATTACTAAAATTATTTGGTTGCAAAGCAATATAAGTAAAAGCACTGAAGGTAATTATTAAAGCAATATGAATAATTGGTAATAAGGCCTTAGAGGTTGGTTTTATAAATAAAAAGAAGGCTAAACAAATAAAAATAAATGTTCCTGATAAAATACCAAATGGAATACATATATTAAGATATTCCTTACCAAGACATAAGGTATAAATAAATAAACCAAAGAATAAAACTTCTAGTATGACTGAAAGAATTCTCCATACTTTGTAGTTTTCCACATTAATTAATTCACGGATTTCTTTATATCCTTGTTTATTGTTTCCTCCATAAAGGAAGAATCTTTGTAATCTATTTGGTTCTTTATAACGTACCATAATCAGTTCCTTCTAATATATTATAACCATAAATCCTGTTAAATATATTTATATTTCAGTTTTGAAAATTCCAGAAAACACACATTTAGAGAGTAATTAATCTTCTTTAATTTGATATTTATTACCATCAATAATGATGTTTGAGCGATAAAACTTTGAAAATGCTTTTATCGCATAATAAACATCATTACTACCAGCAGTTTCAAAGCTACTGTGCATCGCTAATTGAGGGAGACCAATATCTACCGCTAATAAGGAAGTATGAGTAATTAAGATATTACCTAATGTTGATCCACCTCTTAAATCGCTTCTATTAGCGAAGAATTGGTATGGAACATCACTTTGTTCACATAATTCTTGGAATATCGCACTACTAATAGAATCGGAAGTATATGATTGAGAAGCATTAAACTTAATTGCAATGCCTTTATTCATATACGCTTTATTATTCGCATCAGTAATAAATGGTTTATTTGGATGCACTGCATGTGCGTTATCCGCACTAATGAGGAAGGAATTAGCCAAAGCTACTTGATAATCAACATTTAATGCATCACATACTCTAGATAAAATTGCATCTAAGAAATCACTATCCGCACCTTGACGAGAAGAGGAACCAACTTCTTCATTATCAGAAACATAAAACACATTAATTGAAGACTTATTATTAGAATTAACAAAAGCTTCTAAGGAAGTATAAACGCATTCTAAATCATCTAATCTAGGAGAAGAGATGTATTCCTTTTTATTGCCCCATATATAAGCAGGCATACGGTTATATAAGTATAAATCAAAATTGATTAGGTCATTTGGATGAATATCTAAATGTTTACATAGTAATTCCTTTAAAGGCTCACCTTCTAATTCTTGACCAATAAAGGCTTGCATATCAGTAGAATAGTCATAGCGATAACCAGTGTTGATATCACGATTAAAGTGAATGCAAAGATTTGGAATCATTAAGATATTATCATCAATATTGATAATCTTACTTTCTAAACCACTATCAGTTTTAACTAACACTCTACCTGCGATAGATAATGGTCTATCTAACCAAGTAGAAGCTATAAGACCACCATAAGGTTCAATATTAATTTTATTATATATATCAGTCTTGCTATCTGAGGCCGGTTTAATCTTGAAACAAGGTGAATCAGAATGTGAGGCAATAATATGAAATGAAGGAAGATTTAATTCTTCACCAATATTTAAAGCAATAATAGATGTGCCATTACGTGTGAAGAATATTTTATCGCCCTTATAAATATTGAAAGGTTTATTTTCTTCTAAACGAATATAACCATTTTTAATTAATTTATCTTCTGCATTCTTAATTGCCCAATAATTCACTGGTGAAGCATTTAAAAATTCAACTAATCCTTCTGCCTCTTTAACCATTTCATAGTTATATTCATTGTCTTTGCTATTACTTCTTTCTGGTTTAATAACATTTTCTGGTATTAACCAAGTTCTGCCTTTTAAAATTGCGCCTTTAATACGTTTAGAAGCACAATAATTTCTAACACTTCTTTCCGATAAATTTAGTTTTGTTGCCGCTTCACTAACTGATATATATTTCATATAACACCTCGAATGAACTATTGTTCGGCAATAATTATATCACTTATAGCCACAATTTTAAGAAT
>CAVDLK010000142.1:0-2129 GCA_963609745.1 Erysipelotrichaceae bacterium
ATATATATGTAAGGATAAGATCCTTACAAAATACGCAGAATATATACGAAAGGTTAAAAAAGGTGATTAAAATGACACAAAAAGTAAAAAGCGTAAATGGTTACATTAAGAAGAACGGAAGTACAATTATTTGTATTAAGTTAGAAAATGGAGATGTATGCTTCGTAAATGAAGGTTTATTAGCATACGCTTGCAGAACAGCTAAACCAATTAAAGACAAGACAGACAAGAAAGGAGAATAATAATGAAGAAGGTAAGAAATGTAAGTATTTCAATTAGCTTACCTCTTGAAAGATTAGTATATCTTTCTAAGAGATGTAATGAAACTGATATGAGTACTTCTCAATATATGGAAATGCTATTATTAGATGATGAGCATAGACAAAAAGAATTAGAAGAAGTACAACCAGAAGATATTGAACTTCCAGAAGATAGACTTTTAAAGGCTATGGGAGTTGATAAAGTAAATCCTAAAGATTTTGAATTTTAATTAAGAGGTGTAATATGGAATTTAAAATTAAATATCAAAATAGTATAAAAGAAGAATTTGAGGCCTTAGTTAATAGGGCTTCTCATTCCACAATTAAAGAATTTGATGAATTATGTAAATTATGTAAGAAGTTTGTAGACGAAGTAGATGAAGCCGTAAAAGAAGGTAAATCCAAGAAAGGAATGAACTATTAATATGAAGACACCACAAATAATTGTAAGACCAAGTGAGAAAGATTACTACATATTTAATACACACCAATTTAATTTTACAGGCTTAAATGAAGAGAATATGTATATTACATTTAAGGAAGATGTACTAGCATATAAAGGTGATTTTATTCCTACTATTTATATTACTAAAGAATGGTTTGATAAAATGCCTGCTGATATTATAAGAAGATGTAATATGAAAACGGATATGGTTAGTACTCCAAATAAATTTACAAACCCTGAAAGCTATTCAGCTTGGTTTAAAGAGAATCATAGTGATTTATGGGTAGATGCAGAAGTTAGATATCAAGTAGCAGAAGAATATAAAAAATTGGCAGATCATTTAGCCTCTTATCAATGTAGAGGCGATGTCTTTGGTAATGAAGATAATGAATTAAATACTTATATATCTGAAGAACGTAAAGCAGCTAGACGAGCTAAAAGAGGTCAATAATGGATACTATCGAATACAGAACTTATAATTTTGATAAGGCATTAGAAAATTATGCCACTTTAAAGTGAACTAAAAAGCAGTTCTATAAATGTCTTACCTCCAAGGATAGATATTATGATATATATTCTAAAAATGAAGCTAAAATAAGAAAAGCAGAAAAATTAAGAGCAGCTACATTAAAGGAAAGGGATTTACAGGTAATTTATATTACCGGTCAATCGGGTTCAGGAAAGACATTAATAGCTAAATATATATCAGAAAAAGCCGGATATGATCCTTTTATATCAGGTTCAGGTGACGATATATTAGATGGTTATGATAAAGAAGAATGCATTATATTAGATGACTTTAGAGCAGGTACAATGAAATTTAATGAAGTCCTAAAGTTTATAGATAATAATACAGGTAGTTCCGTTAAATCCCGTTATTATAATAAGGATATTAATAATTGTAAATTATTAATCATCACCAGTGTACAAAAGCCTAATGAATTATATTCTTTCTTCAGAAACGATGATAATAGAAATATAGAAAATAAGGATGAACCTATAACTCAATTTTATAGAAGATTAGGATTCCATTATTTAGAAGTTGAAGGATCTGAATGGTCCGATAAGAATGATGATTGGTTAACTGATAATATTATTGATCCTGAAACCAATAAAATAATAAAATCAAATGATCTTAAATGTATAGCCGACATTTATAAAGAATTAGGTATTCCACTTGACAGTAATGAAAGACATAAACCTAAGAAAGATATATTAAAGGATATATTTGGTGCGTCAGAATAAAGTAAAAACTTTATTTGTCAAGACGGAAGAATTAAATAATCATTTAAAATTACTTGATAATAGATATAGAGTTTATAGAAAGCCTAAACCACAGGAAGTCTTAAGTGATAAGATATTTATTTATCAAGGTAAGAATTTTAATTATCATTTAATATATAAAGATTATTATCAAAATAAAA
>CAVDLK010000143.1:0-2110 GCA_963609745.1 Erysipelotrichaceae bacterium
GGACACAGCGAAGAAGATATTGTATATTTAGAGAACCTAAATCTACAACCAATATCTACTGTACTTTTAAACAATAATATTCATGATTATTTAAATTCTTTATTCGTAGATGCCACAATATTAGAAGAAAAGAATGTTGCATATTATTGTGATTGTAGTAAAGAAAGATTTATGGCTAATATCTTAACATTACCTAAAAAGGATATTGAAGATTTAGCGAAAGAAAAAAATTTAGAAATTAAATGTGAATTTTGTAATACTATATATCAATTAGATGAAAATGATATTAATACTATATTAAAGTATGCAGATAGGAAAAATTAAAATTAATAGTCCCATCATAGTAGCACCAATGGCAGGTATATCTAATGGTGCTTTTAGACAAATATGTTTTGAATTTGGGGCAGGACTAGTATATAGTGAGATGGTTTCTGATAAAGCCATCTTTTATAATAATCAAAGGACTTTAGATATGTTAAAAGTGGATGATAATTATCATCCAGTATCATTACAATTATTTGGTAGCGATATTGATACTATGGTATATGCGGCTAAGGTATTAGATAAGAATACTAATTGTGACATTATTGATATTAATATGGGTTGTCCAGTTAATAAGGTTATTAAAACTGGTGCAGGATCTGCCATGATGAAAAAAGAAGATGAAAGTGTTCAAATAGTAGAAAAGATAATTAAGAATGTATCTAAACCTGTAACAGTTAAAATGCGTTTAGGTTTTGATACCGAACATAAGAATTATTTATCATTATCTAAAAAGTTAGAAGAAGTAGGGGTTAGTGCTATTGCCTTACATGCTAGAACTAGATCTCAAATGTATGAAGGAAATGCGGATTGGTCTTATATTAAGATATTAAAAGATAATCTAAAGATACCAGTTATTGGTAATGGTGATATTAAATCGGTAAATGATTTCATTAAGATGAAAGAAGAAACTAAATGTGACGCCATAATGATAGGTAGAGCCTTAGTTGGTAATCCTTTTTTAATTAAAGAAATTAATAATTATTTAAATGGTGAAAGTAAAGTAGAAGTTGATATTGATGATAGATTTAATTATTGTTTAATGCATGCTGAAAAGTTAATTAATCTATTTGGTGAAAAACTAGCAATCTCTCAAATGAGGGGTTTAGCACCACATTATATTAGTGGTTTATATAATGCAACTAAATATAAAAATAAGATGAATACAATGAATTCATATGATGAATTATTAAATATATTAAAGGAATATAAAGAGGAATTAATCGTCCTCAAACAATAATTTTCTTAATTCTTTTAAAGGTTGATGTTTGCTTTTCTTATCAGTCTTTTTTGCTCTTTTTTGATAACTATCATATCTTTTTAAGAACTCATGTGAAGATATTCTTAAAGCATTATTAGCCAATATTCTAAGTTGTTCTAGATTATCAGAACTTACAACATATACTTTATATTTCTCTGATAATTCAAAGGATTTTGTTTCAATATAAGAATCAGCAGTTTGATTCATTTTAGTATAAACAACTGTTATATTACTATCCTTACTTATTTTAGGAATAGGAATATTATTCTTATAAGCATCAAATACTAAGACACATTGACTACCACAATATCCTTGATAATCACATACCATATTAATAACTTTATCTCTAGCTGATATTAAATCATTTGAAGCAATTTTAGCTATCTTTTCATCAGCATACATTAAGTTATAGCCATCAATTAAATATACAATTGGTTTACTAGATTTAATTTGTTCAACATAGTCAATAGTAACACTCTTTTTCTGATTAGCAGGTAAAACAACTTCTCTAGGTTTATATATAGAGTTCATTACTCTTTCTAATTCATCTTTTTTAATTTTTGGCATATCAATATTATAAACTACCAATAATTTGTTTTTTTATCTTCATTAAAAATTAACTTATCAATATATGAAGATATTTTAATAAACATCGGCAAAATGTTGTTTTGGGGAAGAATACTTTAAAATTATGTTAGGTGATGACAATATCATTAACATGATGACTTTTTGTGAAAAACTAAGTATTCATATCGAACAAAATTATAAAAATCGTGGATACGTGCATTATAAATAACAAAATAATTT
>CAVDLK010000144.1:0-2088 GCA_963609745.1 Erysipelotrichaceae bacterium
GTATTAGGATCAGAAAATATCTTACCTAAATAGAAAAATGATAATAAGCCAATACATAATATTAATACAATCTTAACAATTTTAATTTTTTCGTCTTTATTTAGATTCATTTTTTTCTCCTAATAATCTATCAAATACAATAGATGCAATATATAAACCAACACTACCTACTACAAATATGGATGAACCAAGTTGCTTGTTATCTGTTTTTATAGCTGGTGAATCAACATAAACAACTTCAATCTTCTTCTTATAATTATCTTTTCTTACTAATTGCCTAAAAGCCTTTGCTAGAGGATCATTTTGGGTTTTATCTAAAGTACTTAATTTAATATTCTCTATCTTTAATCTTCTAGCAGAACCCAAAGAACATAAGATAGGGATATCACTTTCTTGAGCTATTTTAACTAAATGATATTTACTACTCAAAGTATCAATACAATCAATAATATAATCATATCTTTCCCTTAATTCAAAGGTATCATCAATAAAAACATTATAATCATAAACTTCGGTATCGCTAATCTCCTCTAAATGTTTTTTTAATACTTCCACTTTAATTTGACCAATATTATTCTTATTAGTCATCAATTGTCTATTTAGATTAGAAGGTTCTATCTTGTCATAATCAACAATACTTAACTTACCTAGACCTGATCTGCATAGTGCTTCTGCCACAAAACTACCAACACCACCAACACCACATAACAAAACATGCTTATTCTTTAATCCAGCTAATTTATCTTTACCAACTAATGTTTCAATTCTACTTAAATCAACCATTGTCTTATCTTTTCTTTTGCCTCATCTTTATCTTCATACCATAACATATCTAACTGATTCTTAAAGAAAGTATATTGCCTTTTCGCAAAATGCCTAGAATTAATCTTAACTTGATTAATACATTCTTCTAATGATTTATCATTATTAAAATAATCCTTAAATTCCTTATAACCAATAGCTTGCATAGCTTGATTATCAAAAGTAATACCTGATTTTAAAAGCTTATCAATTTCCATAATCAAACCATCATCAATCATTTTATCAACCCTTTTATCTATTAATTCATATAATTCCTGTCTATTTCTAGTTAAACCGATTATTAAACAATCATAGATTGGTTTATGCTTTTGAGCATCCTTTATAGCACTAATTGTCACATTATGCTTTTCTATAATATTTAAAGCTCTAACAAGTCTTTTTCGATTATTTATATGAATCTTTTCTAATGCTTTAGGATCTAATTGTTTTAATCTATTATATAAATCCTCATTACTTAAATCTTCATATTGGTTATCTTCATCTTCCTCAGCCATAAAATTATAATCATATAGTAATGCTTTAATATATAAACCAGTACCACCAACTATAATTGGTAATTTATTTCTACTACTTATTTCATCAATATAAAATCTACCCAACTCTTGAAATTGTTTAACACTATAAGTTTCATTAGCTTCCTTTATATCTAATAGGTGATGTTTAGCTTGGGCTTGTTCAATGATACTAGGCTTAGCACTGCCAATATCTAGACCTTTATATATTTGAATAGAATCACCAGATATAATCTCACCATTAAAAGTATTGGCACATTCAATACCAAAACTAGTCTTCCCTACTGCTGTTGGTCCTACGATTGCTAAGACTTTCTGCATAATTGAAAAGCCAACCTTTCTGTTTTATCCTCTACATAAATAATTCCACAATATTTAAAACCATACTTATTAATGACATGAATCATTGGCTTGTTATCAACATGGGTATCAATTCTTATATCAACATTAAAAGACTTACAAAAATCAAGAGCACATTTAAATACACCCTTACCAACAGAGGCAATACGATGAATTGTTCCATATGGTTCATTATTTAACCACTTACCATTTTCAATATATAAATAATTTTTTTCTTCACCAATAATAAAAGCAAAAGTACCTACTATCTTATCATCATCTACTACTACATAAGAACAATCATTTTCGATATCTATTTTTACATCCAAACTATTAGGATAATCACCTGACCATTGTTTAGTATTACCATATTCTTTCATATATCTTTTGGCAACAACAAAAATCTCATCTATCC
>CAVDLK010000145.1:0-2076 GCA_963609745.1 Erysipelotrichaceae bacterium
CCATATTTAAGATCAAGATTATTAGATGATTATCCAAATATTACTTTTACTAAAGATGGTTTTGTGCTTAAAGCAAGTATTAATGATGCTTTCTTTGCCAAATTAACTACTTATTATGATGATATTAAAATAAGCGATAAAGATATCGCTTATCAATATATTGAATTTTTAAATAAGATAATCACTCGTAATAAGGATATGGATTAAGGTTGTAATAATACTTTAATGATGCAACATTAATATTTTTACTTGTAAGCATATCAGAAACAGTTACCATTTGATATCCTTTTTCAAATAATTCAGGAACTATTTTTTCTATAGCCTTTGCAGTTTCATCATATATCTCATGGAATAATAAGATATCACCATCATCAATATCACAGTTTAATATTCTCTCACTAATCTTTTCATTATCCATTAAAGACCAGTCTTGTGAGTCAATACTCCATAATATTGCCGCAAGAGGTTGTACAGCTAATATATCATCATTTATAATGCCTTCAGGTGGACGATATGTCTTCATATCATAATCTAAGTTCTTTTTTAAATAATCTGCTGGGCCTTGAATAGCAGCAACAACACCATCATCATCTAACTCATCTAAAGTTGGATAATGACTTTGAGTATGAGAACCATATTCATTACCATTGGTGATAGATTCTTTTAAGAAAGAATAAATTTCATAGTCTGTCCAAGTATCATCTTCCTCTAGACAATCGCCAACAACATAGAATGTTCCATTAGCATCATATTTATATAAAGTATTCACAATTGAAGTAGAACTAGATAATTCCTTATCTGTCCAAAAATTAGGCCCATCATCAAATGTTAAACAGATAACTGGATGACTATCATCAATATAAACTGGTTTAACATAAGCCTCATTAGAATAACCAAAATTCATATTGATACTTTCTTGAATGTATTTAAGTGGAACTAGTATATCAATATCAAAATCCTTTAATCTACACTTTAAATTTTCACCATCTATAGAATAAGTTGCTTCATCAAAAGATAAATTATCAACATAAGATTTTTCCATAAAATCCTTTGTATAATATAAATCATTTTGTTCCCTTTTAACCCAATATCTTAAATAATCCGCAATTATTCTTTTGCCATCTTCATCTATAGTGTTGATTGTTAATTCATCATAATTCTTATCAACAAAGTAACTTACACCATTACCATAATCTACTAAATAATAATCACCATATGGAACTAAAGAATAATCAAATATCCTATCATTTTTATTTTCCTTAGCAATCTGTTTAGCTGTTTTTTTACCTACTATAGAATCAGGATAAAAAACTAAACAATGTTTAGTTGCATACCTTTTCGCATCCTCATGTATAGATGATTTAAACCAAAATGAAGCATTAGTAAATATTAATAAAATAGTAAATATTAATGATATTGATAATATAGGTATTAAAATTAAGGAAATATTAATTCTTCTTTTTTTCATCTAAATCATTATACTATTATCTTGATAATTTTGATTTACAGATACTAGAAATAAAATCGCAAATTAAAACTAATATAACAGTAACTAAACCATAAGCAAATACCGGAACCATATTGGTTGGATCACTTCTTGAAGCAGCTAAAATAGCACTACCTAAACCAAGTCTAGTATAGCCTGTTATCACTTCAGCCATTATTTCTATTTTTAAAGCTAAAGCAAAACTAGAACTAATTCCAACAATGATATAAGGAAAAGCAAAAGGTATTCTAATCTTTGCATTTATTTTTATAATATTTGCCCCATCTATTTTGGCAGCTTTTATTAAATTTATTGGTGTAGCCTTAATGCCACCAACTACACTCTCATATAATATTGGAAAAGAAACAAGTATCACTATCACTAAAGGGGTAATTCTAGAGCCAACTAATACTAAAAATAAATATACTAGGCAAGCTGTAGGAATAGCTTTTAAGGTGCTCATGCTGGGCTCTAATATCTTTTCTAATTTTTCATTATTGCCCGAAAGAATACCAAAAATAAAAGCAAGTATAAAGGAAATAAGAAAACCTAAAATCATTCTAATAAATGTTTGATAGATACATTTATAT
>CAVDLK010000146.1:0-2048 GCA_963609745.1 Erysipelotrichaceae bacterium
TTCCTGATGTAATAGTACATCTACTACTGTATGGTGTTACATAACTACTAATATCTCCATCTTCAACTATTTTATCATAGGTTGCACTAATTTTTTCATCTTCTATTTTTATACCATCACCAGCAGTCAATTTGCATTTAATAGTATCATTTGTTATATCAATATGATCACCTGCTGTTAATTTACATTTAATAGTATTGTTAGTTATATCAATGTGATCACCTGCTGTTAATGTATCTTGTTTGTTTGTTTGTAATCGGGTTATTGCATTAGCATTATCATCTATTAAGTTAGATTGTGCTGTATCTGCTTCTTGTCTTGCTCCTTTCTCTGCCTCAAGGTCATTTTGAAAATTAATTATTTCAGTTTCTATTTCACTATCGGCTTGTTCTCTATCACTTATTTCACTATTTAAGTTATTTAATAATGTTTGATCAGCCTCACTACGAGTAGTTGCCTCATTGTCTATATTTGTTTGTAAATTATTATGCTGTGCTACAATATAGGTTCTATTATATGTTTCATCTTTTGTATAATAATTTGATAAGTCAATTTGTGTATTACCCATATCATACCATTGATTATTATTATACATCCTTCTTATATAAGTGCCATCCGATTGTTTAATAAAATACAATGTATTATTTACAGGACTTGTTGGTTGAGCATCTACTACCTCTACTTTGACATCACCTTCTAACGCTGTTATCTTTGTTTCTAACTCACTATCTTTTGTCTGTCTTGTTAATGCCTCATTTGCTATTAATGTTTGTATATTAGTGACAGTGTCATCAGTTTGTTTCTTATGTGCCTCATAATCAGTCTTTAATGTTGTAAGTGAGTTATTTACAATAGTTATATTGCCTTTATTAGTATTAACATCAGTTTGTAGTTTGCTATCTGCATCTGCTCTTGTAGTTGCTTCATTATTTATTGCTGTTTGTAATGCACCATCAGTTGTTTCTCTTGCCGTTTTTTCAGTGTCAATTTTACTTTGTAATGTAGTATCTGCATCTTCTCTATTACCGATTTCAGTTTCAATTTTCATATCTAATGTTCTATCAGCAGCATCTACATAATCCTTTGTTACATCTCCTGTGGCAGTGCAACTAATAACGTCATTTGTGATATCAATTCCTGTCCCTGCTGTTAAGTTATTTTGTTTGTTATTTAATAAGGCATCAGTTTCTGCCTTTGTATAAGCATCAGTAGTCCCACCACCTTTGCCTTTTACATAAGCATAACCACGATATTTGATTTTATCACCTTGTGTTGCCATCTTCTTCGTCTCCTTTCTTTGAATATTTTTTTAATATGTCTTTTAATGAATCAGGATATGGAACATATGCACTTGTATTTTCTAATATGCTCATCACCTCATACATTATATAAAAGACAATAGTTATATTTGTCATACAATCATATTGCAATATATAGTCAATAACATTAGCAATTATTACTACTACAAATTCGAATAATTTACCGATTATGCCTTTCTTGAAAATCTTACTCGACAATTCTTTATTACCACATGCATTGATAACCCCCGTTATGATATCTAATACACATAGTGTTGCTAATACCATTAACTCATTTTTATTAGACCATATCAGCTCCATTGTTTATTGCCTCTATTTTCTCATGAGCACTCTTTAATAAAGCCTCTTGTTCTAATTCTTCGGGGGACTTGGTTGGCTCTTCATTTTCTTGCTTCATACTATTACCAACCCTTAAAAATAATTTGCTATTAAGTTCTGCATACTCACTTATCATTTGCTCTTGCTTTTTTATTTTCTCTTCATACTCTTGCAACTTTGCTTGCAGCTCACCTAATTTATTATTTGCCTCTAACTCTTCCATTTGCTGCTTTGCTTTTTCTAAATTTTCTTCACTTAATAGTTTGCCTACTTCTTTTGCCATCTTACTCCTTTCGTTGTAAGCATCTCACTTACATCTCTCCTCAAAAAAATAGACTACCTGCCGGAGAAATTGAGCAAGTAGCCTTTGTAAAAGGAATCTAAACTATGGAACTTTAAGAACACTTATAT
>CAVDLK010000147.1:0-2026 GCA_963609745.1 Erysipelotrichaceae bacterium
TATTATCATGACTTAGCAGTTTATGAAGTTGGCAAGTATTTTGATATGCTTGATAAATTAATATATGATGGTCAAACTGTTTTATGTAATTGTTTAGATACGGCTTTTTATTTATCAAAGGGTTTAAAAGGTGTTGCCTTATCTAGAGAATTAACTTTAGATGAATTAAAAACTATTCTAATGCATAATCCTCAAAAATGTGATATGCAGATATTTGGTCATTTAAGAATGTCTTATTCTAAAAGGAAATTTTTAAGTAATTATTTTAAAGAGATTAATAGATATTATGATTATTTAAATAAGGAAACTTTATATTTAATTGAAGAAAAAAGAGATTATAAGATGCCTATCTTAGAAGATAGTTCTGGTACAAAGATATATACTGACTATATATTTCAAATGTATAAGGAAATAAATATATTAAGGCCATATCTAGCTAGAGGAATAGTTGATACCTTATTTATTAAAGATAATTGTGTTGCTACGGTATTAAGAGACTATAAACGTATTAGTGATATCAATTCAACATTCTTATTGGATGTATTAAAGAAAGGTTATCCTAATAGTTATTCCACTGGATATTTATATGAGAAGACAAATATAAGCAAAGATGAAAAAGATTGAATTATTAGCGCCTGCTAAGGACTTACAAAAGGCCAAAATTGCGATTATGTATGGAGCTGATGCCGTATATGTAGGCGGTAAGCATTTTTCTTTGCGTTCACGTGCTTCTAATTTCGAAAACGAAGATATTAAGCAATTGTGTGAATTTGCTAAGGGATATAATGCTAAGGTATTTGTAACGGTAAATATTGTTTTTCATGATGCTGATTATGTAGGAATTAAAGAATATATTAAATATTTAAATGATATTGGTGTAAATGCTGTTATTATTTCTTCATTAGCATTAATTCCAATTATTAAAAATATTGCCCCAAATTTAGAGTGTCATATATCTACCCAACTTTCTTCTTTAAATAGGGCTGCTGTAGAAACTCTTAAAGAATTTGGCGCAGATAGAGTAGTATTAGGAAGAGAAGCAAGTATGTTAGAGATTGAACATATTGCCTCAAAAGTAGATATTCCTTTAGAAGTATTTATCCATGGTGGTATGTGTTCTAATTATTCTGGTAGATGTGTCTTATCAAATCGTATGACTTTAAGGGATGCTAATAGAGGAGGCTGTGCTCATTCATGCCGTTGGAAATATCATCTATATGATGGTGAATATGAAATAGGTGATCCAGAATGCTTATTATCAATGTCTTCTAAAGATTTAAGGGCAAGTGCTTATGTAGAAAGAATGATTAAATGTGGTGTTTCTTCTTTAAAGATTGAAGGAAGAATGAAATCAGAATACTATATTGCACAGGTTGTTAAAACATATCGTAAGATGATTGATGAAATTTATGAAAAGGGAACATTAAGCGCTGAAAGACTTTCTTATTATGATGAAGAATTAATTAAAGCAGAAAATAGGCCAAGTGATGATGGATTCTTATCAGGAAAGTGTGATAATTCCAAGCATCTATATGGTGTTAATGGTGCTGGCGTTACTCATGATTATGTAGCATTTGTAAAAGGTTATGATGCAAGTAGATCTATTGCTTTAATTGAAGTAAAGAATATTTTCTCTTTAAGTGATGAATTAGAAGCCTTTGGCCCTAATTTAGATAATACTATCTTTAAAAATGAATTGATGTTTGATGAAGATTTTAATAAGGTTGAGATAGCCAATAAACCAACCCAATTATTATATTTAAGAGTTCCTTTTGCCCTTCATACTAATGACATGATTCGAAAGGTTAACGGATAATGATAATTGAGGGTGCTATAAGTATAAAGGCAGCAATTAATGCTGGAAATAGAAAAATAGATAGGGTTTATATTAATAAGGATAAGAAGACTAAAGACTTTAATTATTTAAGGAAAATAATTAAAAATAATAATATCGAATTAATTGAAAGTTCTAAAGAAGATTTGGATAAAATTGCTTTAGGTAAAACATATGGTGGCATATGTGCTG